>CAZPDY010000026.1:0-9391 GCA_964585455.1 uncultured Candidatus Bathyarchaeia archaeon
CCCTAATGCCATAGCAGGTCAACAGCTTGACTGCGTCATACAGGTCGACATCAAAGTCAGCATCAACATCACCCGGTATAGTAACGCACACACCCTTGTCGACGAGAAAAGCATTGTCGACCGCATCAATTTCGTCAGGAACAATGGTTGCATAAGCAGTTATTGTTAGATTGTAGTTGCCCTTAGCGTATCCGCTCATGTCCCACACGAAAGAGAAGGTTGCAGATTCTCCACTTATCAAGGCCACGTTCTCGAATGTGTCTATGACTGTTGTGTTAGCGGATGCAGTGACGTTGAAGGTCTCTGGGTAATCACCCTTATTCCTCACCGTCACGTAAACCTGCAGGTTGTAGCCTTCCCCTACAACGGTATCCGAGAGAACACGCGTGATAGCTATGCTGTGGACAGGTGTGATTTTCAGAGCGAAAACCCTGTTGGAAGCTGCGAAGATTATGTCAGGAGTGCCCTGTCCAGTATCCCGAAGATCGACTATGGCAGGCGACGAGTAAATGCTACTCCCAGCATTGTAGGACCATAAAAGCTTTCCACTGCTGTTGAGACAGTAGAGTTTTCCGTCAAGGGAACCAACAACGATTTCAAGTTGCTTTGGTTGTCCTCCTGGTGGTTTCTCAATGTCTGCTATTGCAGCCGAGGACCAGGTTCCCCCTCCGGTTAAATACCTCCATTTGAGAGTACCCGTGCTGCTCAGGCAGTATATGTAGTTGTCCTCCGCTCCAAAGACAATTTCCTTCTTTCCATCATTGTCAATGTCACCAACAGAAGCTGTGTTGTGCATTCTTACGGTCAGAGGGTAGAACCACACGGTTCCTCCTGTCTCATTCAAACACCATAGACCATAATTTGCGGTGTAATTCTTGTAGTAGTTGCTGCCGACGATGACCTCAAAGGATCCATCGTCCTCCAAGTCTTCGACGACAGGGGAACTGCCAATCCATGGATCATACGCATGAATACTCACGGGAGCGATGTCGTGTCTGCTCCACAGCAGTGAACCGGATGAGTCGACACAGAAGACTGCTCCTTCAGACGAACTATTGCCTCCCCCGAGAAACCAAGCGGTCGACACCAAGATCTCCGAGTCGCCGTCGCTGTTGAAGTCGACTATGGCCGGAGCGACATGTGTAGGAATCTGTCCAGCGTGTGAATACCAATCAGGGTCCATCCATGAATAGTCATATCTCCACAACCTTGAGCCTGCGTGGTTAAAAAGGTGCAAATCTTCGTTACCACAATACTGCACTACAATCTCTAATTTCTCATCATCTCTAACGTCAGCTACTGTAGGCATTGACGCATCAGCGGAATAGACAAAAAAACCGCCGGTGAATCTAATGGGGTATTCCCATTTGAGATCACCGTTAGCCTCTAAAACGTATAGCTCTTGGCGGTAGTCAGGCCTAAGATCCATTGGCGCCCCTGAATAGTATACAATGTCATTAGATCCATCCTGATCAATGTCTGCAATGACTGGTGTCGAATGCATCCAATTGTACTCGGGATCGATACGGTAGTCCCATAAGAGGTGTCCACTCTCATTAAGGACATAAAGAGTCCCGCCTGAACTGCCAATACCTGAGTGATTGTTGTCTATGAAGATTTCCTTCTTTCCATCATTGTTGACATCAGCCACAACTGGAGAACCATAGACTGTGCTGGGCAGATCATAGGACCAGAGCAGTTTGGGACTAGTGGCAATTTCTACCGTGGTCTCAAAACTGGAGTAACCGCTGTTGCGTTCGTCACAGTGAAACATCGACCAATCGCCATACCCAACGCTGCTAACGCCCACTGAACCAGAATAGCCTGTAAGCAAGGACACACGAACACTTAATACAAGTGTCATTAGCGTTATGAGCAATATCTCTTTGATTGCTTTCAGATTTCCTCCCCTCCCCTATTCATAATTCTTTCATCATTTCTATTTATCACAACAAATAAGCCTTATGGAAGAAGGCTCTGTCAATCCTAATATTCCTTTCAGCTAATGAATCATTAATAGTCGAATCTCCGACTCGGCATGTTATGTTGTTCTTGTGCGTGTCACGAGGTGTACGATTATGGATATGATGGAGATGATTATTAGGATGGGCGAGGTGGCGAAGGTGAAGCCGTCTGTGCGGTACACCCACAGGATTATCCAGGGGATGTCTTCGAGGCTTGGGATGTGCTTCGCTAATAGCGGGAGCGCCACCAACACTAGTCCGACGACGATTAGAAAGACGCCGAGCAGAGTCAACGGCGTGAAGTTATCCATAGCCAACCAATTCAACAGAGACGATATTGGACTTAAATTCACAGAAAAACGGGAGTAAAAAAGGGGTTGTGGTTATGGTTCTCTGTATCCGTAGCTGGATAGCAGGATTACTGCGTCGTAGAGGAAAATTCTGCCGTCGTTGTCTACGTCGTAGTTCGGATTGTATCCCGGGCTGCCGAACTTGACACCGTAGACCACAAGCATCTTGACAGCGTCGAATAGGAAGACGTCTTTGTTCGCGTCCACGTCGCCCGGCCACACGACGACCACCATACCGTACACGTATCTGTTATCCGCCGTGTCCAACTCACCTGGAAGAGGTGTGGCATAGGCGCTTATGTTGTAGTACATGTACCTTGTTTGGTTCGGATACCAGTCTAGAGTCACTATTTTGGTTTCGCCGATTCCAAGCGAGACACTTGTGCTGTTGATTACATTTGTGTCGTTCCAGTACACGGTGAGGGTGAAAGTCTCAGCTGTCAAACCTTCGTTCGTGACAGTTACGTTAACAGCACGAGTTCTGTTCTGAGGGATAACCGTCTGATTGTAGCAGACAATCACGTCAGTAACTGCGACGTCTGATCCTGGTGCTGCAGTGATGTTGATGAAGCCGGTTATCCATAACATGTCGAAGCTGTAGTACTGAAGCTCTGCAGCGTCGCTGAACGTGTGCGTCCAAGTTGAACTTGGAGAGATTGGGTCTGAAAGAAGGTATGTTGACCCGTTGGCTACGAACGTAAACCAAAGGGTGTGTATAACGGGGTCCGTGTTGTTCCACGTGATGGCGTCTCCGGGGCTGATTGTGAGGTTCTGCGGGATGAAGGCGAAGCCAGATATCTTCACTTCATATGTTGTCGGAGCACCGACTTGTCGGATTAAGAGCGTTGACACATGAAGGCTGAAGGCTAAGGAAATCACTATGGCAATCGCCGCGAAACGTTTTCGGTACTTGTTTGTCGTTGAGTTCATAGTGTTACCTCCTTTTGTGAGAGGCCTCAGCGTTGCCTACGGGCCGTATGGGAAGTAGCTTGACCACCAATGCCAATGCTGCCAGTAGACCCAGTGCCACCACAATCCCCACCAAGGTCGCCAATAAGCCCAGTTATAGTCTATTGGTCCGCCAATCAGGTATTGTGACTTTGTGTGAACCCGCCACCACCAGTAAACTCCCCAGAACCAGTTGGGATGGCTGTGGGAATCATACCACCAGTACGACCACGTGACGATTCTTCCATATGGATAGTAAGTGGTTGGCCACTGGTACCAGTAGAACCTGACGAATATGTAAGGCTGAGCGTTGACAATGATGAAGGGGTCCACTTCGGGGATTTGGTCAGGCGGCAGCAGGTTAGTAACAAAGCCCATAACCGTGTATGTGTTATTGAGGTCGGGGTCCACTTCGTACATTTCAGCGGTCATCAGACAAGCACGTGTACCGTCTTCTAAGTTATTGCTGGACCACAGAGAAGACATGATTCCAGTCTGTTCTTCTCCAGTGTCAGGGATTGAATACCAGACGTCAAAGAAAGATTCAGCGGGGAAGTCAAACGTGAATCCTTTAGCCGCAAGCTCAGCGAGTACTGCCTCGCGCGCTGCAGTAATCTTAGGGTTGTAGGGTTCAGGCGCGCTGGGCTTTCCCACCATGCCGTATGGATGTGGCAACTCTACGATGCCAGCCAACGTTATTGGCTCTTCGCCGGCGGTCTGTGCTCTTGTAGGGTTGCTGAGTATTATAGCTGCGAAAGAAGCGGCAAATATCGATAGGGCAATCAACACTGCAATTAAAGCTTTTTTGTTCATCTTTTATTCCTCCTCTCAATTTGGTCATTTGTTTCATTGCGCCACACACTTGGCGCTCTTGGAGCAAAACGCTGAACGCTCTTTCCAGAGAGGCATCGAGTATCAGACGCGGCGCTCGAAGCTTCACGCAATCGTGTGGTAGTGAATGTTAAGCGGCGTTAGTGCCCAATTCAGTGGCAACCCGTGGAAATCCCATGTGGCCAGCCATCCGCCCTGCAGGTAAAACATTCGGGTGTCTATCGTGTAACAAGTTCAACCGGATCGCTCCCTCTCCATTACTCTTCGGCACTCGCAATTACTTGGTTTTCCTTATAAAAGACTTGTGAAAGCATTCTCTATGCGCATTCATACATAGGGGGTGTCTTCGGGGTTTGGGATGTGCTTCGCTAATAGTGAGAGCGCTATCAACACTAGTCCGACGAGGATTAGGAAGACACCGAGCAACGTCAACAGCGGGAAGTCATCCATAGCCAACAAAAAAACATAGATCACACTGAACTTAAATAACTTGAGTTGCCAGTAAGCAGCTCGCGCGCATGAGAGAAGTCTCTCACTCTGAATATCGCCACTAGGAAATTAATTGTTCATCCTTCTCTCGACTGGAACCAAAGTCGACGATCTAAAAGGAGGTTTACTTGGTGGCTGGGGGAGTGAAGATGTCTGAATTCTGTAATATAAATGGCAGGTCTTTCATGGATTCATGTTTCTTCAGAAGCACAATCAACGCAGCGTTGCTTGGGGCATAACATGTGTGATGATGGACAACTTCCATATAGTGAGGTGAAACAGACAGGAGTGGATGGGCTTGGATGAGCTTCACTTCCAGTATGTTGCAGTTTATTATACGCTTCACCTCTCTTTCGTACTGCCTAGGAATCGTGTGAACAATAACCTGACGGAGCAGCCAAGGTAGTTTGCCGGACTGCTGCAGTGTCTGAATAAGCTCCCACTCTTTGTCTTGAGGTGTTATTACGATACGAAATCGCAGATTCAGTGCCTGGCTCACTTCATTAAGTCTCTTCAACAGCCTTCCTAACACATTCAAACCTTCCAGTCAGGGTGAAGACCAAGTTTTGTCGACGACCCCACTCCCTTCGGGCATTACTGCAGGAAGCTCTGGTATCTCATCGCTGAAATTCTCAACAATAATCTCCGAGAACAGCTGCAAAACCCTTGAAGTTAAGGTCAGAAGGACTCCAGCCTCTGTCTCTGTGGATCGCCCAAGTGGCTGAGCGCCAGCAGAATCTTGGAATCTGGCTCTTCTGCTGGTCATGAGGGCAACACTGTCCACTGCTCGCTCAAACTCTTCCTTTTCTTCTCCCTCTAATCTATTGCTAAGCATCCTTAACGCTTCCTCCTGTCCTGCCATAGGGTTAGGCAGTCCGCCGTAACAGTGTATTAGAGCACGTGTAATGTTCTCCACACAAGTTGCGGCCTTTTCTACAGCTTCATTATAGTCGGCTAAGGCATATCTCTCCTCAGCAGCGTTGAGGTTCCTGTGCGCGTTCGAGATGAGTTCTGCGATGGATCTTCTCCAGTTTCTCAGAAGGGCTTGCACGTCCTCGCTCACGACCGGGGGAAAACGTGGTTCCACACCTTGAAATAGGCTTCGCGGTCTAGGGTTTGGTCCAGGTGGAAGCCCAATCGTCGATGGAGTGTATCCAGGTAAAGACCGAGGTCTACCTCGGTAATGAAGGACGCTGTCATCAATGATTGGAACAATCACGTCTCCGCGTGTCCTGGTGGGTTCTGGCCGCAATCGTTGCTGATTGAAATTGGCTGAGCGCGATAATCATCATGCCCATGAGGCACCACAGATGAATCGTCAAAAGATCAAACAAGTTCTACTCACTCTCAGCTGTGATATTAGTCAGAATGTGGTAGTCGTTTCATCGGATGTATTGTGCGTCTTCTTCCTTTTTGGTGCTACTGCTTGCTGACCAGTTCTTAGACTTCTTTGGCTTCTCTGCCTCGCGTAGCCTTGTTGCCATCTTCGTGTATTCTTCCAGCAGCCTCTTTATGAGAAGCTCAAAGGAGTATGGATCGTTCCTCAAAGCCTCCTCCAACTGCTCCCTAAGGTGTTGACAATCATTGGCACCTACAACACCAAAATGCCATCTCATCATCTCCTCAAGAAACTCCTCAAGATGAGCATCCTGAACAATCGGAGTCATGTGCCCCATGTATCTTGGATAATCAACGGTCGGACCCATCATCCTCTCCACAATCGGTATGACGATGTCGCGTATTACCACTCTACTCAAGAGCTTCCCCCCTCATGCCCATACGAAACCCTTTAAAACATTCGTGGACTTCAGGACTTGACTGCTGGACGGATATATCTAGTCTCGTTATTCGGCACCTCCTCCCCTAAAATGTGTTACAAAAACAACAAAAATAGACGAGTAATATTTAAACATTCCGCAACCTATATAATAGCTTCATCATTACTAGTAACACAGTTACTGCGTGAGCACAACAATGCAGGGCGAACCAAAGGAACTAGAGGAAATTAGGAAGAAGCTCGCTGATATTGACCGAAAGCTAGACCAGACGCTAGACTACTTTGCCATCAAGCACAGACTAGAACCTGTCCCAAAGACAATAGCATCCCTGCCAAAGCATTTGAGGGAAACAGCGCTGGCAGTCGCAGCGATGGGAGAAGCAACTGCTGAACAAGTGGCAGAGAAAACTGGAAGAACAAGAGCAGCCGAGAGCGACTACCTCAACCAACTCGCCAACCAAGACTTTTTGAAGAGAGAAAGAAGAGGAAGGGAGGTTTTCTTTCGAATTTTCACGCTATACACTGTGTGTCCCAAATGTGGTGCTCGAGTCCTAATCACCCTAGACCACTGCGCCATGTGCGGAGCCACATTATCCCCAGTTGCTGGAAAAGAGTGACGCTCGCGCGTTCTGAAATATAGAACAGCTTGTTCTAAAGCATAGCTTTATCAGGGATTTCTCCTTACATAAAACTGAAATGAACGAACATCCCAAAAGCGGAATAGGGAATAGTCCAACTGCAAAGAAAAGAAAGTTTGGCGCTAGAAGTCTTAAGTTGACAGCAATATCTTTAGCATTAGTATCCGTTATCTTGGTTAGTTACATTGCTCTAGTCTACTATCCGAAAATGGTCCTGAATGCCGCGTATGCCGCATCTGATGAAAAAGCCTATTCGGTGAATGCGAAGCTGGTCTTTGCGAATACGCAGTTCGCATTTAGTCTTTTTGTAGAGCTTGTCTTGGAGGAGACGAATAAGAATATTTTCATTTCTCCCTTGAGCATTTCACTGGCGTTAACGATGACCTACAATGGTGCGGAAGGCACGACGCGAGATGCGATGGCCAAGACTCTCAATTTTGGAAACATGAGTTTGGAAGAGGTCAACGAAGCATACTTGGACTTGATAGAAAGCCTGGAAAACGCTGACCAAGCAGTGAAGTTACTCATTGGGAACTCGGTTTGGATGAGGAGCGAATTTGAACCTCTCGTTAGAGCAAGTTTCACCGATCGAATAACAACCTGGTACAACGGGGAAATGTTTACGCGAGATTTTGGCAATCCCCAGACTGTTAGCGAGATTAATGGTTGGGTAGATAAGAGCACAGAGGGCAAGATACAAGAGATAATTAAAGAGATAGAGCCCGAGCTGGTCATGCTTCTGATTAATGCCATCTACTTCAAGGGCGAATGGACAATAAAATTCGCTGAGTCCGCAACACACAAACAAGATTTCTTCCTGCCTGAAGGAAACCCTGTCCAGGTTGACATGATGTCTACCTCAGGGAACTTCAGCTATTACTCAGGCGAGAACTGCCAAGTAGCGAGACTACCCTACGGACGAGACAAAATCGCCATGTATATTTTCTTGCCCACCGAAGGAGTTCCTCTCGACTCGTTTGTTGCAGACTTGAACCAAACCACTCACGACGAGTATATCAGTCGACTTCACCATATAGATAACCTCTCAGTCAACCTGCCAAAATTCAAAGTAGAATACGGTGTGAAACGCCTCAACACCATTCTAGAGAAACTGGGCATGGAAATAGCTTTTAAACCTTACGAAGCCAACTTTAGCGGCATCGCTTCCACCGCCCCAGAAAATCTCTACATATCATACGTAGACCACAAAGCTATTGTCGAAGTCAATGAACAAGGGACTGAAGCGGCTGCAGCTACAAGCGTAGGCATAGGACTGACCTCGGTTCCACCTAGTTTTGTGGTCAATAGACCATTCTTCTTCGAAATCAGGGATGATCGCTCAGGCTCAATTTTGTTCATGGGAAAGATTTTCAGTCCCAATGGAACATAAGCCCAAGATCTGCGCGCGCAATGGGTTTTGCAGGCTGAATAGAAGCTTTGGAAGAATAATGGAATAGAGGAGCTTTTCGCCATTAATAAGGAACAGCTCTTCAGTAGCGTGTTGTCATCTCGTCACAAGTTCTTCCAATGCTTGTTCTGTTGGAATGCCCTGAACCGTCTTTCCTTCAAATGTAATTACTGGAAAACTCGCTACACCCTTTAGCATAAACTTCATCCTTCCTAGAAAGCTCTTTCCTGCTAGGTCGACAACCTCGTATTCTAAGCCTCTATGTTTGCAGAAGCTCTCTACGAGGATTATGGCGTTTCTTTCCTCGTCTGTGAGGTAGCGGTCATCCATGGCTCCTGGAAAACGCTGCAGACCAGAGAAGGCTGTGCTTCCTGCTCGGGCGCAGGCGTGCTGAGCCCCTTCTTTGTCCACGAAGCCGAGAGTGGAAATTCTGGCGCTGTAAACGTAAACCTGAATTCTCTTCAAGGAGACTCCCCCAAACATAAATCCGCGGGAGTTTGACTTAATCTTTTGCGTGTTTGCTTGTGTATGTGCGCATTGTATGGAGAGGGAGAGGACGTAAGTAGGTGAATTTTAGTTGGAGAAAGAGACCATGCTACATAAGGGGCGAAGAAGAACAAACACTAAAAAACATGCAATTCCCAAGCTGCTTCACCACTCAGACACTTCCCTCAGAAACCACCCACAAGGCACCCATAAATCAACCACAAGACACCCTGACACAGCCTCCATCACAGCCCAAAACAGCAACCAGAACCAAAAACACAGCCCAAAAAACAAACACCCCACAAACCCCGCAAAACCCAAAAAAAACACACAACAAACACTATAAACCACCACAGCAAACAACAAAAACGGAGACACATTCTTGCCCCAACTCTTCGGAACAAGCGGCATCAGAGGCAAAACCAACACAACCATAACCCCACAACTAGCCCTCCAAACCGGACAAGCCCTCGCCACCCACACAAGAGCAAGAACAATCC
>CAZPDY010000027.1:0-9372 GCA_964585455.1 uncultured Candidatus Bathyarchaeia archaeon
GCTATGTTCTTGCCATCTATGGTGACTTGTACGGCGCCGTGGGGGCAGATGGTGGCGCATACGCCGCAGTAATGGCATTTAGCCTCGTCCACGTCGACCGTGGGTTTCTGGGCTTTGCCGTCTTTTTTGGGTTGTTGGGTGGTTTTGATGGCTTCTCTTGGGCAGATGAAGCTGCAGATTTCGCAGCCGACGCACAGGGTGCGGTCGAGGGTTAGTCGGTAGTTTTTGGCGTGGTGGATTCTTTCCACTGTGAGTTGTTTGGGGGTCTGGGTTTTCTGGATTTTCATGGGCATCTTGGGCACCCTCGTGTATAGAGTATTAGCGTTACGTGTGACATGCCATGCATGCTTGAGAGTATTTGACATAAGTAAACGTCTATTTTATAGTTTTTGTGCTCACAACACAAGCAGAGCCTTCAACAATCACGAGGAAGAACACGCTCCGAGTCTCGCTTCTCCTAATCTCTAAGGCTCAAAATTCGGTGATATATGTAGGCTCTCGCTCTTCGTATGGCATAGCTAATTCCATGTTATACTATTCGGATGAATGCGGAAAAGTTATAGCTGAACCAGACACGATACTTCAGACTTTGACCCTGAGGCGAACGAATAACGGGATGCGGAGGTGAACAGAAACATGACTGTCGTCTACGTTTCAACATTCATCGTCAAACATGAAAAGCAGAAAGAATTTCAAGCTTTGATTAAACGATTCCTCAAAATCAAGAAGGCAAACCCGAAGGTTTTTGAAGGAGTGAAATCGTTCCGACTTTTCCAAAAAGAATACGGTGGAATAGTTGGCTCGTACGTTGAGATGTGGGAATTCAAGAGCAAAGGAGAGCAGGAGAAGTTTCTTACGGGGCACATGAAACACAAAGAGTTGATGGAGATTGACGCAGAATTCCAAGAAATGGTGGATCACACACAACGCTCACGTCGTCGATATGGAATACTGTCGCGTAGGCTGAGAATAGTGAACGATAGATGGGATGGGGAGGGGGCTTTACCTGTTGTCCCATACGTCAGCTAATAACTTTTAACTTCTCAATCAGAACACAGATTGAGCCTATTAGGACGGTCTAGTCTAGGCGCAGAGAAGTCTGGTGCTCACGGGCATTGTTGTGGCTTGAGAAACAACAAAGCATATAAAGTATGCCGTAAAATATACCAAATATGCAGCCCGCCAAAGACGCCCCGCCACCACCCAAAACCAAAAAAGACCAAGTCCACCGCACCACAATCATCCTCGACGAAGAAGAACGCAAATACATAGACCAACTCATCCAAGACGGCAAAGAAGCAGGCATCAAACAACTCGTCTCCAAAATGCTCGACGTCTACCGAAGCATGATGATCTACGACTGGAAATACCCCGGCGAATACTACGCAGGCATCAGCCGCGTCGCCTTCATCAACGTTGAATTCATCAACACCCTCCTCCAACACATACCCGCCGACCACCACCACGAAGTGGGCAAGAACGCGGGCGAAGCCGCAAAAATCGGCATGGAAGCCACCCTCAACCTCAACCCCACAGACAAAGAAAAATGGCCAGAAGTCTTCAAACGCCTCCGCATCCAAGGACTCGGCGACTTCTACCAAAGAGACAAGTACCTAATCATAAAAGCCCCCTACGTAAACAACCCCGAAGTCCAGCGAGGATACCTCGAAACCCTCCTCGGCATAGCCCTCGAAACCCGTACCACGAACCCGCCCTACGTCTACGAAATAACCGCCACCCAGCATTAATGAACAAATAAACAACCCTAATTCTAACACAAGTTATACTCCGTCAAAACACCGCAAAAGATTAATTCTGTTTTTATATCAAAAATAAAGACTTTAAATTATATTCGAATTTGGATTCAGAATTCACACCACTTAAATCGTACGCAAAACAATTTTCTCCTATCCCTGCAGGAAAGACAAAGAAAATGCAATCCCTGATGCCAGAGTTTTTCATGCTACTGGGCATTGACTTCTTCTTAGCCACGAGCCTACTGACCTGCATCTTCGACAAGCATTTTCCAGACAAGCTCTCCTACCTCTACCAACTCATCGCCCTAGCCGGGTTCGGACAAATGCTAATCACCCGCGAATTCATGGCGTCCTTCGCCGACTACATGCGCTTCTGGTACAGCTTCATCTACCTAACCATCGCAGTGGCAAACATCGCCGCCCTGAACGCGTACCTCTTCTACAAGAAGGCGCGAACCCTCTCGAAACTCTTCTCAGTAATCGCCACAGCCCCAAGCGTCGTCATATCTGCGATGTTTCTCTACAACTACGCAGCCGAAGCCACCCACCCAATCGTCCAAGCCCCAATAATACCCTTGGATTTGATGTTCCTCAGCGTCTTCGCCTTCGACACCCTCGTAGTCAGCGTGAGCGTCTACGCCCTCATCAAGCCCAAGTGGTGGCAAATCGCAACTCCCGTGGCAGCACTTCTTATGGGCGCTACTGCCTTCGTCTTCTATAAGCCATCCCTGGGCGAAGCCGCCTTCATAGCGGGCGCCATCTACGTCTACATAATCATGGGGATTGCATGTGTCGGAGTCTTGGGAGCGGGTCTCTACGTGCTCCTGAGGTTCTGGCTCGAAAAACAGAAAGCGAAGGGAGGTGAAATGAAAAAATGAACATAAACTACAAGAAATCGATGAAACTTGTCTTGCTGATAGTGTCAACACTGTTGATAGCCACTGCAAGCGCAGCCGTATACAACCAATTGTTCCAAAGCGGCACAGTGACAGCCACCACATTCGGTCTCCAATGGATTGAAGGAGCAGACAACGGTACAGTAAGCCTAACAATAAACCAAGCTTACTGCTCTATGTCTTCACTTACTGCTCCAGTGGGCGGAGGAAGAAACTACACAGACCCAGTAAGAATGAATAACACAGAGGCCACCAGCCACACCTTTAACCTAATAATTGAATCACTAAGCGGCGATACCTCCGACCTAGAATACATCTACGTAAGACTCTACAACAGCACAGGAAGCCTCAAGGACACCCTGACCATATGGGATGGAAGTCAAGGCAGCAACTTAACAGGCAAAATAATCGCAGCAAACGATTGGTGGAGATTCGAATGGGACATTAAATGGGGCTCCAGCTCCACGGTGTCCAGCTCCGTCAGTGTAACACTGAGGATAGACGTAACTGCATAACCTTCCCCACCTTTTTCTTTTTTTTTTCCTCATATTTGTTCCCACTGTTTAGGGGGGGTTTATTCCATCTTAATAAACAGTATATTTATATTCTAAGCTGTCTATATGTTATGTCGTGAATACAGCTACGCGCTCCTCCTTGCTACCCACTTTGGAAGGTCAGGATGGGTTAGAGGAAGAAATTGGATTTGTCATGTTGATTTCGGGTTCATACGAGTTAAATAATCATGTGCAGAATGGTAAAGAGAGGTGCAATGAACTTGCATAGAATGCTGAAATCGAAGAAAGGTATCTCCCCAATCCTAGCCACTTTACTGTTAATCGTAATCGCAGTCGCAGCCATAATCGTCACGTACGCTTGGGTGATGACCTTCATTGGAGCACAAACAACCTCAGGCGGAGTGCTTCTGGAAAAGGAAAACGTGTACTGGAACTCTACAGCTTCTACGACGAGTATTACCGTTAAGAATAGAGGAACAAGCGACGCCAAAATTGTTCGCCTCTACATAAATGACGCCCAAACAAACCTTCTTCCAGTCACAGAATACACAGACCTTGGCACAGGGAAACTTCTTCCAGCCGGCGAAACACTAACTATAGTTCTCAGTTGGCCGAACTCCTTCGATTCTTCGTGGACGAACGGAGACACGTATTACTTTAAAGTAGTGCCTGAAGCTGGAGCTGAATTGCTATTCACTGATAGAACGCCATCGTCTTAACAACGCAACCATCCGTAGAAACAGCAGCCCTGAGAGCCAATTTTTAATTACTCCCTTCCTCCTAAATGACATCATCCCCTAAGCCGAACGTGGACACAAGATGGAAGAGATACTGTCCTTCACACGTGTTCTCGTCTCCCTCGTCTTCTTAGCCTACGCTTCCTGGAGCGACTTCAAAACACGCGAAGTAAGCAACAACGTTTGGGTCGCCTTCGCGCCCACCGCCTTCATGCTGACTTTCACTCAGTTCCTGTTCTTTCCACCCATAGGCGATTTCCTCCAATCGATGACGTACTACGGCATATCCTTCGCAGTAGTATCCGCTTTTTCAGTAGCCCTCTTCTACATCGGAGCCTTCGGCGGAGCAGACGCTAAGGCGTTGATTTGCATAGCCTTGGCGATTCCCGAGCCGAGTCTGACAGAACCCCTGTCACGCCTAGTCTCCTCAGCTTTTCCCACAAGTCTCCCTTTGTCTGGCTTTACGTCACCCATTTTCCCGATAACCGTGTTCAGCAACGGCGTCATCGTCGCGGCGTTGAGCGTGTTCTATGCTCTCTTCCGCAACCTGCTCTGGAGGCAGCGAACGAAGGAGAGACTGTTTAAAGGATACCAATGCGCGTCATTCGGGCGCAAGGCGTTGACTTTGCTGTGTGGCTACAAGGTCAAAGTTGCAGACTTGAAGAAATCTTTCCTGTATCCCCTTGAAGACGCCTACACAACAGAGTCTGGGGAGGTTGAGAGGCGTTTGTTGCTTTTCCCGAAAGACGAAAGCAGGGAAGGAATCGTTGAAAGACTCGTAGAGGCTGAGGGTGAAGGAAAGCTGCGTGACATGGTTTGGGCGACGCCTGGGCTGCCTATGCTGATTTTCATCATGTTTGGTTTGGTTCTTGCGCTCACGGTGGGCGACATCGTCTGGATAGTCATCAGCTTGTTTCTCGGTTAGAAAACGTGGCTAGCCGTTTGTGCTTACTGATACAGCTGGTGGTGACTCTGCCAGCACCCACAATCCGACGTTGCCTGAGTCGGGGTAGATGGGTTCATCTGTGAAGGTGACGACTGCGCCATACCACGTTATATCGAGGGAGTACATGAAGGAAGCTTGGAAACGTTCCACTGGGTTGAACTCGATCGTCACTTGCTTTTCTTGCACTTCAACGTCAACTTCGTAGAACCTCTGAGACGAACTCGTGCTCCTGCTGTACAGTCTAACGTACCGACCTTGTGCTGAAAATGTTCCGCTCGACTGCCACCCGCCTGAGTTTAGAGTTCCTATCCATACTGCGGAACCCCAGCTGTTTGGGTCGTCGCTTACGTAGACTTCGATGCCGTTTGACCGTCCCCATCTGTAGTCGGAAGTCGAGCTTTGATAAATTCTAATTCGAGAGATACTCACAGTCTTTCCCATGTCCAATTCTATCCAGTGGTTCTCTGTGGTGCTGTGTCGCCAGGAAGAACCCGTGTCATCGTCTATGGCTCGAGAAACGGGGTAGCTACCGTCTTGGCCACATCTGTCGTAAACAGCGGTGGGGGTTGTCCAAACCGCCCTCTGCGCAGTGACTACGCGAAGGGCACCTGTCTTCGCGCTTGCAATGTTGTCGAACGCGTAAAGTTTTCTGTTGGAATCGTCTGTGAACATGATTCCTGCGCCGCTGCTTCCGTAGATATATTCGCTCCAGTGGTGCATCCAAGCCGTGGCGGGGCTTGTGAAGTTGTAGAATAGGTCGGTTTCGCCTGCTGATGTTTCCGCTACCGTCGGGTAGCCGCTGTTGGTTCCGTTTTCTGTTAAGAATCTTACTGCTTCGGCAAGCCATCCGCTTGAGAGTTGGATAGCACTTAAGTCTGTTATGGTCCTGCTCTGAAGCGATTCCACGAAGATAGGTCTTAACGCATACGTGTAGTAGGTGGCGTTTGCGGGGAGCGTCAACACGATTTGTGCGTACACGTTCGGGCATCCCGCAATCCCGCCGCCCCATTCCGCTTCTTGCTGCACAATGTCTCTAACAGTTCCATTGTAGATAACGTATGCTGGCTTAGCTCCATACTCGGGCTCCTCTCCATTAATTCGCATGAACTCCGCAGTATTAGTGGTTGACCCGCCGACAAGTGTTGATTCCACCTGCTTGTTGTTACCGTACAAATACACCCTAAGTCTCACAATTCCATTGTTCAAGATCCCATAAGCGGGATCAGCAGCAGGGTTATCTGCAAAGTACCTGTTTGTGAAGGCGTAGGATGTCTGGTTGGCTACATCGCGTCCGTCCCACCACAACGTAACCTTCTCAACGTTGTGATTGGCTAGGAAGACGAACATTTGCCTACTGCCAAAAACGCTAGCGTTGCTCGTTAAACCCGCGGGGGCTTGATAGTTTGAACCCCAGTCTTCGACTTGGAAGGGTACTTCACGGCTAACCCCACCAAAGGTTTGGTTGACGTGAAAGGCTCTCACTGGAATAGGCGGTATGGGTTTGCTTGCTGTTGTAAATTGAAGATTTTGTCCCAACCATCTCAAAGTGCCATTCTGAAGGGCTTCAACAACCATGGTGTCTTGACTAAGAGATAAATACAACGTTTGATTCCAAGTGAAAGTATAGGTGTAATGCGAGAAAGTCGAGGCAGACACCATAATCCCTCGGGAATCAACCACTTGAAGCATGTAGGATGAGGGGTCGATTCCGCTAGGAACGGTAATGTTGTACACTGAAGAGGCATTCCCGGACGTGACAGAGTTTACTGAAGTCGCCGTGCTGAATTTCCAAGCTGCCTCGGTGTAGCTGTAGTTGTAGAAGAGGAAGTTATTCTTGCTCAAATTGGGGTAAGGGTTGTCTTCGTCGCGTGTTACATTTACGAGCACAGAACTCGTACTCGAAGGGTTAACAGCGACTCGAAGCCCGGCTGAAGCCGTGTATTGAATTCCGTAAATACCCAAGCCTGTTAAGTTGTATGCAGTGCTGACTGTGCCTTCGCTGGAACTCGTGCGGTTGAACCAGGAAGCGCTGATTTGGAAATTATCAGCGTTGAAGGAGGGGCTCCAGCTGGGATGGGTAAGAGCGATGTTTGCTAGGCTGCTTTGCAGATAATCTGAGGCAAGATTCTTAGCGTATGTCGTGTTACCGGTGACTTGCAGGATTGAGCCGTAGTATCCCACTACGAATTCGAGGATGCGGTTTATTGCAAGGTTCATCTCGTCGATGGAGCCTAAGATTTGAGGGCGGTCTCGAATGGGGTTGTTGCGGATTATGGAGTAAGTTGTGATGATGGCGGTAACAAGCACGATGGAGACTAGGAGGGCAGCGATTATGGTGAACTGTCCCTTCTTGTTGAGAAGTTTCTTCGTGTTAGCTTCCTCCCTGCTGGCTCAGCTGCAGAACTACGAGTCTTTGCGTGGGTCTCTCGCCTGCAGTTAACGTGAACTCAGACTTGTATATGGTTGGATGATAGTACATGAGAAGAGCGAGAGCGGTTATTCTTATGTCAGGAGTCCTCGTCAGCCCAATGGCGGTCAAAACGCCTTTCCCCGTCCCCCCCGTATGCTTGAAAGTCGCGGCTCCGTAATAGTTGCTCACCGGGTTAAACATGTATGAAACGATAGTCGTGTGATAAGTGCCCTGAATTGAAGAAGGCAACGCTCGAGTCGCGGTTTGGTAAGGCATGGGATAAATGCCGTAATAGTTGGAATAGTAGGTTGCGGATGAAGAGAAGTAAACCACGCCTGGGCTTCCCGTAATCCAAGAACCGTCATAACTGTATGACTGCAGGTCTAAGCCTCTGAGGAACGAATTTAATCCACCTGAGCCCACGTCTTTCATCCCGTAGATTCCCCAACTGTTCTGACTACTGGACAACTTTACGGTGTTGCTTACGTAGTAGAACGGATATCCTACGATGCTCACCCAAGTCCAATTCTGCTGGTTCACCCTCTTGCCGAGCTCGTAACAGTACCGAGCATAAGAATCCTGAGAGTACAAGTCAGCATAAGACGATGGAATGGGCACAGCCTCCCCGAAAGGATTGACCACCACAGCGTTCGCGATGTTCTCGTGTGGAAAGTCGGAAATCTCATTGCCGTTCAGAAGGTTTCCAAGGTCCGTGGTGTTCTGCACCATCACCGTCGTGTTGAAGTAGGGCGAAAGCAGACTATGCAAATCGTTCGCTAAACTCTGACTAGTGTAACCCGTGATCCACCATCCGTTCGCGTCGCTACAGTTGAGGATGTAAAGCGTCCCCGCGATTCTCTCCGGCGTAATCATGAACGTCACGTTAGTCGACGTCACAAGGTACGTGGATGCTTCTGAGTCGGTTCCAAGCCCGCTCTCAGAGTTCGTGATCGAATGAAACTTGACGTAAGTGGTGTTATCTCCTTCTTTGACCATGTCGTAAACAGTGAAGTTGTAGACTATGTTGGGCGGCAGGCTGGCAGAGAGAGCTACCTGCAAGTCTGTCCAAGCCGAATCCGAGACGTCTCTGAAAACAGTCTGAGTTAACGCTTTGTTCGTGTCGAGGACCTGAAGCGTCGTCAGGGCGAGTTGTCGGAGGTTAGGGGACGAAATCTGCCTAGGAGAAGGCAAGACCGCAAAGTACGAGGCTGCGATGAAGGCGACAGCGAAGATGAGGATGACGATTGAAACTTCGATGGTTCGCAGCAACTCTTAGAACCAGCCTCCGGGATTCCAGATTTGGTAGCCCTGTAAACTCCAACACGTGATCTTCGCTTGGTAAGCTAAACTATCGATGGTAACTTGACGCAAATCAGTGGCAGTCCAAACATTGTTCTCGGGATTGCCTCCGAATAAAACAGAAACTGCCAGAGTGCCGATGCCCCAAGGCATAATAGACATCCCATATCCCTTTGGGTCTCCTGTACCATACGTGACTAGTAAGAATCCAGGATGAGCGACAGGAAGAGTAGTAATCTCATAGTTCTTACTGCCATAGTTAAAGCTTCCCGTCGAATTTGCTATGGGCCACTCTTGAAATTCGAAATCGTCGGTCAAGACAAAAAACGTGGCGTTGAACTTATAGTCGGGTACGGGCGTTCCCTGATCCTGCACATCCCAACTATGAGCAAGGTAGACTTTTCCCTCCTCATAATCAACAACGAAAGGTATAACGCCCGCGCCCTGAGTGAACGTCTTGTGAGTGTAGTGACCCAAGCCCATGAGACCGCTTAAACTGGCGTAGACAACGATGGTGTACGTTTCGCTTGCCCCGTCAAAAGTAAAATTTAAGTATGCCACTCCAGCCGAATCCGTCTGTGCAGTACCCGAAAAAAGCTCCAAGGAGGGATACTGCCCCGTCTTGTAGGCACGGTAAAGATAATAACTCAAATCAGCCCCACTCAACGGAAAACCCGGACCGCTGATTTCGACTTTCAGCTTCAAAGGTGTTGGCTCGTACTCAGATATGGACACCTTTACTATCGGCGTGATGCTAAGCTGGAATCCATAAGTGCCATTAACCCCCAAAAGTCTCGAAGCCGTCTCATAGC
>CAZPDY010000028.1:0-9175 GCA_964585455.1 uncultured Candidatus Bathyarchaeia archaeon
CGTGCGAGATATACAGAGCCCACAAAGACAGCGGCGAAATGCTCCAAAGAGCTGCAAACTTCTTCAAGTGCCCACCCGAGAAAGTGCGCTGCGAAGGCTGCCAAGCTCTGACCCAGAATGTTGGGGCACCGGATGCGAACGCGTCCTATGCTTGAACGCGAGGAGATTTAAATTCTGCTTCGAATGCCCCGAATACGAGAATCGTAGCTGCGAGAAGTTTGAGAAGTTCTCAGAGGAATACTTGAGGGATGACGGAGTGAATTTAAGGGCTAATTTGGCTAGGATTGAGGCTGGCAAGGTTGAGGAGTGGCTTAGAGAGTCGGAGGAGAAATATCGCTGCCCCGTCTGCAAAAAGCCTCTGTCTTACGGCGCGTTGAAGAAGAGATGTTACCACTGCGGCAAGGACTTGTCAAAGTAGGCTATGAGCAGGTGCGGGTTGTTTAGTGAAAGCTGATTTTCTGTTTAAAGCCAGCATAGTCCATCTGATTCTATCCAAAAAGCCTGAAGCATTAAAGTGGCTCAGTAAATACTACAATGTTGAAACACCAAAAGTAAAAATCGGCATGCCAAAAGGTCACATGAAGAATCGTGGCTGCTACATCACGGGAAAGAAAACAATGTGCTTCTCAAATGGAGATGCCTTCTATAACCCATACATCGTGCTTCACGAGTTCTATCATCACTTACGAACCCAAGGTAGAAAACACAAGGGCACTGAAAATCTAGCTGATGCTTTTGCCCAAGATTTCTTGGAAGCATACAAAGACATAATTGCCATTTATACGGGTAAGTAAATTCCAGTATCTCTAAGCTTGATCGTTCGCATTATTCTTATAAGTGGCTAACTTCTCATTTTTGAGTAAGGCATCACAAAAATGACACTTCCCCACACAGACGCCCAATCGTGGAGACGCCATTTCATACTGTACAAACTCGCAGAACTGGGAGCCTACCACAGAACAGCAAAAATCTCAACGCAGTACTTGGCGGAAAAATCGGGCATTTCGCAGCAGACGGCTTCCCGACAATTAATAGAACTCGATAAACTCGGCTGGGTTCAACGGTCAATAGCGGCTGAAGGATGCCTCATCAAGCTCACCGACGCAGGGAAAGCGCAGTTGAAAAACCTGCATTCAAAATTGAAAATCATTGTAGAAGCTGTTCAACCCCTTTCAGTGACACTGGAAGGAGTTGTGTTCAGCGGCTTGGGCGAAGGCGCCTATTACATCAAACAAGACGGCTACCGAAAACAGTTTATCGAAAAACTCGGGTTCGACCCATACCCTGGAACCTTGAACGTTAAGCTAACCTCCGACTACGACATGAAAACCTGGCAGGAATTGGAAAGCTACTCTGCCGTCGAAATCGAGGGCTTCAAAGACGAGTCGCGAACCTTTGGACCAGTGAAATGCTACCCGACGCTTATAAACAACAGGGCGAAAGGCGCTCTGCTCCTTGCCTTTCGAACTCACTATGATGCTTCTGTGTTGGAAATCATCGCACCCCAATACTTGCGCAATCAGCTTAAGATTAGGGATGGACAGAAAGTGAAAATCGAAGTCTTCACGATGCCTTAATAGCTAACTCTGTGAGTAAAGACGGCTTTTCGTTTTCTCGATAACCAATACCCTGTTCCCAAGCCTACGATGAGACCGCCGAGGTGGGCGTAGATGTTCGTGCTCGCCGAAAGAGTGATAACGAAGAACATGAAGGCGAAGACCAAAGCTCCCGCTACGGAGCCGCCGACCACCCTTCTCAGGAATATTATTCCTGCGCCGAACAATCCGAAGATGGCGCCCGAGGCTCCGGCGGACACTACGATGTGTGGGTAGAATAGGTAGAGTAGGCTGAGGAGGTTGCCCGCAAATCCAGATGCAAAATAGACAAGATAATACTCTGTGTCCTTGAAGAGCTCTTCGACTCGCATCCCGAATATTATGAGGAAGAGCATGTTGCTGGCTAGGTGGATGATGCTGACGTGGACAAACATGGAAGTGATTAGCTGCCACCACCAACCTCGGTAGAGCAGAGCATAGGTGGATTGACAATACGTTGCCAGCACGCTGTCTGCCGTGAGGACGAAGTTGTTTCCTAAGAGAGAGGTGTAGATGTAGACGGCTACGTTAACGACGACCAACACGAACGTGGGCGAAAACCTGTAACCCATGCTTCTCAACTAGACAGCCCCAAACACTTTGCCTCTAAACCATGCGAGGAGGTTAATGAAGGCTTTTATCCTATTACCAAGCAAAATAGAGAGCGGTGTAGTAATGAAAGTCTTCATCTCCGCGGACATGGAAGGAATTTCAGGCGTAACCCACGGCGAACACGTGCTCCGAGAGGGAAAAGAACATGAACGCGCCAGAAAACTGATGACCGGTGAAGTAAACGCCGCCATCGAAGGCGCCCTAGAAGCAGGAGCTAAGAAGGTGGTGGTCAACGATTCTCATGGCACTATGAGGAACATCATCCCAGAAGAGCTTCACGAAGAGGCAGAGCTCATAACTGGCTCGCCCAAGCCCCTGTTCATGATGGAAGGCATCAACTCGTCCTTCGACGCCGTCTTCTTCGTGGGCTACCATGGAATGCGGGGTGCTTACCCATGCATCCTCGAACACACATACAGTAGTCGCGTGGTCTTCGACTTTTTCATAAACGACAAGGCAATGGGCGAAACGGGCATCAACGCTGCGATAGCTGGACACTACGACGTGCCTGTGGTTCTGGTCACGGGAGACAAGAAGCTGACGGAAGAAGCAAAAACCTTTCTCGGAAAAGTCGAGACGGTGGCTGTAAAAGAGGCGGTGGGCAGGACGGCTGCTCGTTGTCTCAGCCCATCCAAGGCAAGACAACTGATAAAGAGAGGCGCTGCCAAAGCTCTGAAACAAGTTGACGGGTTTAAGCCTTTCAAGATAAAGCCGCCCATTAACCTCAAGGTTGTCTTCATCAACCCAGGCATGGCAGAAGTGGCAGAGTGGGTGCCGAAGTCGAAGCGTGTCGACGGCAGAACCGTGTCCTACAGTTCTGGGAACATTATAGAGGTTTACAGGGCTTTTGTAGCTATGATTACGTTGGCTGGGACGACTGTTTAGGACTGGTGTCTGTATCGTTCGATTATTTTTCTCTTAATCTCCGAGCTGCTGTCGAGCTCGTCTTCGCTAAATTTCCCGACAGTCACAACTTTAATCTTCAAGCCTTTGTCGGCGATGGCTTTCTTCACGGTGTCCCCGATGTTTTTCTGGTCGTGCCCTATTGCGATGATGTCGGGCTTTATCTTCTTGATGACGTTGCTTATGCTGAAGTCTTCGTATCCCAGGATTGCCTCGTCCACGACCTTTAGGGATTCCACCAGTGCTCGCCTCTGATTCTCCGACATCACCGGCTTCTCATCCTTCCTCTGCTCAACGGTCTTGTCCCGAGCGATTATGACGATGAGTTCGGCGTCCTTTCCGCCCGCCTTCTTTGCCTCCTCCAAAAACTTCACGTGCCCTAAGTGGAGGAGGTCAAAGACCCCTGCGGCTAGAACAATCGAACGTTTCTTTCTTACTTGTCTGTTTGCCATTGGAACTTAACCATTCCGAGCAGTTTTAACGCGTCGAGTAAGCCTTCGCAGTAGGCTACTGAAGCGAGGGCGGTCTCGAATCTTTTCTGGCTACTGTAGTATTTGGCGTCCTCTAAGTATTTTAGGGCATAGTCGACGACTTTTTCGGCGTCTTCTCTGCGTGGGCTTCTTTCTCCTATTTGCTGGAAGGCGTTTTCTGCGCCCCTGATGTATTTTTCGACAAGTTCTTCAATCGTCATTCAAAACAACTTCCTTATGTTTTTAGGTGCGTGGGCGAGTTGGATGAGGGCTTCTGCCTCCATGAAATGCAGTGTGCCTGGAAAGATGAGGGTGTGGGGTGGGCTGCCGAAATCATAATCCAGCAAATCACCCAACGAACCAGCCTTCACGGCTGGGTTTCTTGAGCTTGCTCGGGCTATGCCTGCAACCAAAGTGTCTAGTGTGACTGTGAGCTTTCGCATCCTTGCTTCCACCACCAAGAGCGTTTCTAACGCCTCCCTAATAGTCATATACCGCTTCTCTTCTGCCTTTATGTCCAAGAAGCAGAGCGTGTGGAGCCCCATGTCCAAGTTCGTCTTTATCACGTTGTAGGGCGTTTCTGAAACGACGTCGCCTTCAGTGAAGGGAATCGTTACGCTTCTTCCGAACTTGTAGTTCTGCAAGCCCGACAGCCCTATGGCGGCGGAGACTATGGAAGCGCCGTGGATAATGTGTGTCTTGATTCTAGCTTCTTCGGCTCTTATTCGCAAATCCACGTGTGTGGTGGCAATCAACGGGTCTCCAGGCACGAGAAGAACAGCTTTTCCTTTCTTTGCTGCTGTTAGAATTATGTTTCCGTTTTCCTCTTCGAGCATCCTCCTCGAAACCAAATCGACCTTCTTTTCAACGAGTCTCTCAAGCTTCTCGAGGCTTAAGCCTTCCATCAGGCTCGTGTAGAGCTCGACGAAGACAGAATCCGCCTTTTTCGCCTCTTCTAAGCCACGCAACGAAATGTCGTTTTCGTCGTGTAGCCCCATGCCCACGAAGACGAGTTCACCCATTCTCTGCCACCGCTGATTATGTGCGATAACTAAAAATATTAGGGTAACTACGCTACAAAGACTGTTAGGCGTGTGGGCCCGTAGCTCAGCAAGGTTAGAGCGGCGGACTCTTAATCCGTAGGTCAGGGGTTCAATTCCCCTCGGGCCCGCCACACATCGACAGTTTTAAATGCAAACTGCAATAAGAAACAACAGGGATAGTTGTAAAGTTTGAACGTTGGAAAACCCCAACACGAATTATCCATCGGCGAAATCCTCTCTTTAACGTTCAGCCTCTACTTCTCCAAGTTTCTCCAGTTCTTCTTCCCCCTCCTGATAGGCGGCATCATAATGGGTCTGTCCAGCTACGTCATAACCTCGTCTTTTCCACTGCCCTCACCGCCCAGCATAACCGACATGACGTATTCCTACGAAGAACTAGTCGCTTGGCTCATCACCCTGTTCTCGGCAATCATCATGATAGGCGTGCTATCAGCTCTCGTCTCGTGGCTCGTAGGCACGACTGTTACGGGAATCGTCGTCAAGTCCGCTTCTGACCAGATAGAGAAAGGCTCCATGAACCTCGGCACAAGCCTCGGCTACGTAGCCTCCAAGCTTCCATCATTGCTCGTCGCTCAACTCATCAGCGGAATCCTAGTGGGAATAGGACTATTCCTCTTCATCGTCCCAGGCATAATAATTGCCATAATGTTTTCGCCAATAATCCCCACGATAATCATCGAGCAGGAAGGCGCTCTTGCGAGCCTGGGAAGGAGCAGAAAGCTCGTGAGCAATCGTTGGCTGAAAACCTTCACCCTCTTGCTAGTCATAGGCCTGATTCTTGTAGCCGTCAGCGGCGTCGGGCTCGCGATAGCACCGCTCTTCAGTGTCACCAATCTAATCTTCAGCCCGCTCATCTACAACATCGTGTTCGCTTTTGTCGGTCCCATCTATCCAATAGCGACGACCTACCTCTACTACGCCATGGCTGTCCGAGAAATTCCGCCACCTCCTCCGCCTCCTACTCTCTAATCCACCGTAGCTACTAAACGGTCGATTGGAATCGAGGAAACCGCCAGCATATCCAAAGCGCTACTAATCGAGGGGAATTATTTCTTGATTTCCACTTCTCTCTTCAATCTCGCGACTTCTTTTTTCAGGTTTATGACTTCGAAGAACAAGTACAACGTCCCATGCTTCGCAAATTGCTCCACTTTCTCGGTAGTCGGCTCCCCGCCCACGTTGCTGCCAACCTTCTTGACGACTTCCTTCAAAAACAATTCTTTTTGACCCATGGCGAATCGACATAGAGGACGCTTGTTTTTAGGATAAAAGTTATGAAAATTGAAACAATATTCAGAATCACAAACGCAAGGTGTAAGAGAGCCAATATTACACGATATTATGACCATCAAACCTGCTTTTGTTGCTTGGGTTCTGTTAATCGAAGGAGACGTTGCCGTCAGACTTCAACGGTTAACGTCACCTTAACTCTCTGCTCAGGATTCTTCAACTTCTCCACGAGGCGTCTTGAAAAATCCTTGGCTGCCTTGTTCGCCCCGATTGCCAGCGTTCGGTCACAAATGTAGTCGCTCTTGCGTACGACCAAATCCGTGGGATGAGTTAGCTGGAGCTTCGGGCTTCCCCGAGCCTCTACCACTTCTTCTTCGTCTGCTACTCGAACGACAACAACCAATTTAGCGTCTTTTCTCAACGCCTTCTTGAAATCGTCACTCAAGTCATCGATGCCTTTATTCGCAGCCACAGCGATTATGCAGTCTCCTCGTCTGGTGAGATGCGTGTCTTTAGTGATTTCAAAAGTGCTCCTGTTCGTGGCTAGAACGTTCTCCTGACCCCACGCAGTGATGACCTCGACCACTTTCATGCAGCATTACACCGTTATTCGAGCACTTCGACCGAGTCAACTTTTCCGTCGCCATCCAAGTCAAAACCCTGAATAACCACCGCAAAATTGTCTTCACCCTGATAGTTCTCGAGGACTTGCTTCCAAAACTTCGTGAACGCTAACACGCATGCTTTCGTGCCTACGGCTTTGTTACCCGCCAAGACTATTATTCGCTTTTCTCTGTCCCAGGGGTTTATTATCTTCGCAATTAGCCCCATCGTGTCAGCGGTATAAACGTTCTTAGTTTTCTGGGAGACAAAGCCGCCGAAGAGAAAACCATGCTTTGAAGGAGTCATGTTGAACCTTATGGGCAGATGGTCACTGATTTCCTGCGTGAGAAGGTTGGTTCCTGGACCGCCCACGAGGATTAGGTTGTTCTTCTCCTCCTTCTCAGCCTTCACGTCCACGTCCAGCTTTATTGCGAATTCGTCGGGCAACTCCGTGTACTGCCCCAGAAAGAACGTCAAATAGGACGCGTAGTGTCCATCGCGGGCACTCGTTTTGAAGGGTCCATGGGGGTCGGGGCTTCCCACCACTATCTTGCCTTCGAAGGAACCGTCTTTAAGAATGGGTTTCAGGAACTGCTGCAGTTTCTGGTCGATAAAAAGAGGCTGCGCTCCTCTTTGCTTTTGACCGCCGAAGGGCAACTCTACGCCGAAAGCTGGAAAACTCGCCCTATAATATTTGGCGATTGCCCCTTTCCTTTCCTCTTCCTTCACCTTGCTTATCGCGTTTGCTTTTGCCAGCTTTCTTATGTGGTAGTAGACTTTTTGTTCGTGGACGTTGAGTTTTTTGGCGATTTCCATGGGGTACATTTCTTTTTCGCTGAGCATTAGGAGAATTTTCCACGTCAACTTGTTTAGCAAGAGTTTCAGTTTTTCTGGATGGTCGTAGATGGCGATTTCTTTGGTTTCCTGCTGTTCTTTGTCTTTGTCGACTAAAAGTTTCTTCTTCAAGGGTCGTCTTCTGAGCATAGACCAATTCCATTATAAAAATTTTATTAATGCTTCAAACCGAAACACATCCAGAACTTCTTTAACCCCCATCAGACACGAGCGTCTGTTACAAGAATGTTTTCAGAACTGAGAGGTTTTTCCTAAAAATCCTTAAAGACCCCCATCGCTTACTTAGTCTTGAATTCCATCGATTCATCAAGAGCTTAAGGAAGGCAGAAGAAATGTGCGGCATATTCGGATGTATTCTCAAGAAAGGCAATGCGGCGCCAATTATCCACGCGGCTCTAAAACGCCTCGAATATCGGGGCTACGATTCGGTGGGCGAAGCGACGATAGACGATGGTAAGCTGGTTTTCAAGAAGGATGCAGGAAAAATCGACGACGTTCACGTCATGCGAAACCTTGACGACTTAGTTGGGAGGGTTGGCGTTGGGCATACTCGTTGGGCTACTCATGGAGCTCCCTCTCAAGTTAACGCCCATCCCCACTTTGACTGTTCAGACCCGCCCACGATAGCTGTTGTCCATAATGGTATAATCGAGAATTTTGCGGAACTTAAGAAGGAATTAGAGGATAGGGGACACGTTTTCAGGTCGAAGACTGATACTGAAGTGATAGCGCATCTGATTGAAGAGAACCTCAAAAACCAAGCAGACACGTCCGAAGTTGCTGGCTCCTCTGAATTCGAGAGAGCAGTATTAGATGCGGTTAATCGCCTTCAAGGCTCCTACGCAATTGCAGTCATCTCAACACACGAACCCGACAAAATAGTATGCGCACGCAACGAAAGCCCACTCGTCCTCGGCATCTCAGACGATGCTTACTACTTCGCTTCTGACATCCCTGCGTTCCTACCACTGACAAACAAGGTTGTTTACGTGGAGAACGGCGAACTGGTGGTCTTGAGTGACGAAGCCTTCGGGATAAAGAAGCTCGTCGACGGCAGCCCCGTGATTCGTGAACCGAAGCTCGTCGAGTGGACGCCAGAGATGGCTGAAAAACAGGGATACCCCAATTTCATGTTGAAGGAAATTCACGAGCAACCTCGATGTCTCCGCGACACGTTGAGGCTGCAAGACAAATACTTGGAGTTGTTGACCACCTTTCTTGACAGAAGCCGCGAAGTCATCATGGTCGCATGTGGCACCTCGTACCATGCTTGCTTGGCAGCGTCCTACATGTTCTCCAAACTTTCATTCTTAGCTACCCACCCGGTTATAGCCTCGGAATTCATCGAGCAGCATGGAAAGTCAGTCAGCATTGACAGCACCATCCTCGCAGTCAGTCAGTCGGGGGAGACAGCCGACACGCTCGCAGCGGTTGAAACGGCTCGGCAGAGGGCAGCCACTATTCTCGGGTTAACAAACGTAGTGGGTTCCACGTTGACCCGAGTCTCCAGAGTCTACATCGGTCAGCAGTCGGGTCCAGAGATCGGCGTCGCAGCAACCAAGACGTTCACCTCTCAACTCTCAGTCCTCTCGCAGCTGGCAATCCGTTTGGCTAAGAAACGAGGGAAAATTTCCCAAGAAGAAATAGACCTACTGGACGAGAAGATAGAAAGAATCCCAGACATCGTGGAGAAAATCGTCGAGACGCAAGAAGAGAAGGTGAAAGCGTTAGCCAAGAAATACAAGGATAAGCAATGCTTCTTCTTTCTGGGCAGGGGGATAAGCTACGCCACCGCCCTCGAGGGACGATTGAAGCTTATGGAGATTGCCTATGTGCCCTCTAT
>CAZPDY010000029.1:0-9168 GCA_964585455.1 uncultured Candidatus Bathyarchaeia archaeon
GAAATAATGCGCACCATAATAGGAGAAAGCCTGCAGTAGAGACTTTATGCGTTGCGAGCGCAAATCTTTTCTTAATTATACGACAATATACACTGAGGTATTAGACATGAAAGAGACAGAGAGAAAGCTGTTTCATGAACTCATTAAAAACTCCAAGCGAAGCGATAGGGAATTAGCCAAAATGCTCGGCGTGTCGCAGCCCACGATAACGAGGACCAGAAAACGGTTAGAAGAGGAGATGATAAGCGAATACACTGTCATACCAGTATGGCAAAAATTCGGGTTCGAGATTATGGCGTTCATCTTCGGGAAAACTCAATACCAAATGAAAGAGGAAGAAAGGAAACTCGTTGAGAAGGCAAGAGAATGGATGAACAACCACCCTAATGTCGTCTTTTCCTCCAACGGGCATGGGATGGGAATGAGCTCTGTAACCGTATCCTTCCACCGAAACTACACGTGCTTCTCGAAGTTTCTGTCAGAATACATGGCGTTCTGGGGAGAATACCTCGCTAACGTTGAAGCCTTCCTGGTAAGCATAGAGGGAGGGGTGACTCTCAAGCCCTTCTCCTTGAGATACCTAACGGAAGCAAATAGCGACCCATGCAAAAAAACATGAACCAATGCGTAAAATATACTCGCCCAATGAGAAGCTGCCCTAAAAGAAAACCACAGAAACGATGGCGACTGAAGCCACGTTGCCAAATGTAAACGTTAAATAGCTTGTCGTGTTTTAGTAGTTGCTTCTGGGAGCGAACGGTCATGACCTCAATCTTTGCAAAAAGAATGAGCAGTCTAGGGACAGAAACCGCCTTCGAAATGCTAGCAAAAGCAAAAGCCCTAGAAAAACAAGGTCGAGAGATCATTCACCTCGAAATCGGAGAACCAGACTTCGACACTCCAAAGAACATCCGAGACGCGGCAACCAAAGCCATGAACGCGGGCTACACGCACTACGTCCCCGCCGCCGGGATTCCAGAGCTTAGAGAAGCAATTGCAGAATACATCACGAAGACGAGAAAAATCGACGTGAAGCCTGAAGAAGTGGTCGTGACGCCAGGCGCCAAGCCGATAATATTCTTCAGCATACTCGCATGCGTCGAGGCAGGAGACGAGGTGATGTACCCGAACCCGGGGTTTCCCATTTACGAGTCTATGATAAACTTCATCGGCGCGAAAACCGTGCCCATGCCCTTGAAAGAGGAAAACGATTTTGCGATAGACACTAAAGACACTGTGAAGAAGATCTCGAAGAAGACCAAGATGATCATTCTCAACTTCCCAGAGAACCCCACGGGCGGAGTGCTGACGAAAGAAAACCTAGAAGCCATCGCTGACAAAGTCAGAGATAGAGATGATTTAACCGTGCTTTCTGACGAGGTGTACAGCCGAGACATCTACGAGGGCGAACACAGGAGCATTGCTTCCCTTCCAGGCATTAAGGAGAAAACTGTGATAATAGACGGTTTTTCCAAAACCTACGCCATGACAGGGTGGAGGTTGGGCTACGGGGTTATGCGGAAAGATTTGGCGGAAAAGGTTACGCAGCTCATGATTAACTCGAACTCGTGTACTTGTGCTTTCGTGCAGATGGCGGGTGTCGAAGCTCTGCGTGGACCGCAGACGGAAGCAGAGAAGATGGTACAAGAGTTTAAGCGGAGACGCGAAGTCATAGTCTCTGGCTTGAACAAGATTGCGGGTATTACTTGCAAGAAACCCAAGGCTACCTTCTACGTGTTTCCGAACGTGAAAGGGGTGAAGATGGCCAGCCGAAAACTGCCAGACTTTCTCCTCACCAAGGCAGGCGTCGCAACGTTGTCGGGCACTGCCTTCGGTGAGTACGGCATAGGCTACATGAGGTTCTCGTTTGCCAACTCCATTCCCAACATAGAAAAAGCCTTAAAACGAGTAGAAGAGGCGCTCAAAACCCTCTAATTTCCGTAAATACTTTCTTGATATAAACCGAACAGAAGTCAGAGAAGCAGAGAGAACCATTTAAAAGCTCTGCACCCCTACAATAAGCAATCAGCCCAAGCCATGCTCCGGAGAAAGGGTCAATGTTTGACAAGGTTCTCATCGCCAACCGAGGGGAGGTTGCACTGCGTATCATCAGAGCATGCAGAGGACTCGGGGTCAAATCTGTCGCGGTTTTCTCCGAAGCAGACAAGAAAGCACTTCACACACGTTATGCCGACGAAGCCTACTGCATTGGACCACCTCAGCCGAGTCAAAGCTACTTAGACATCCAAAAAATAATGGAAACCGCTGAGAGCTCTGGCAGTGAAGCCATACATCCTGGCTATGGGTTTTTGGCGCAAATCCCAGAGTTCGCTCAGCAATGCGAAGCCAACAACATTACCTTCATCGGTCCTTCCAGCCAGACGCTGCGGTTGATGGGCAACAAGATTACAGCAAGAGGAACCATGAAAGAAGCCGGGATTCCCGTCATTCCAGGAAGCATCGAAGCGTTGGAAACGGAAGACGAAGTAAAAGAACTAGCGGGGCAAATAGGGTTCCCGATTCTCATCAAAGCCGTCTACGGAGGGGGCGGCAGAGGACTGCGCATTGCTAGGAACGGAAGGGGAATTCATCGGGCTATGGAGCTTGCCAAGCTGGAAGCTGAGGCTTCGTTTGGCAGCACGCAGATTTATGTTGAAAAGCTTCTGGAAAAACCTCGCCACATCGAATTCCAAGTGTTAGCCGATAGGCATGGCAATGTTGTTCACCTCGGCGAGCGGGAATGCTCGATTCAGAGAAGACATCAGAAACTAATCGAAGAGACACCTTCCCCGATGTTGACGGAAGAGAGGAGAGCAGTGATGGGTGAGAAGGCGGTTGAAGCAGCAAAAACCGTAAACTATGTTAGCGCGGGCACGGTGGAGTTTCTGGCCGACAAGAAAGGTGCCTTCTACTTCTTGGAGATGAACACACGACTGCAGGTGGAGCACTTGGTAACTGAAATGGTTACGGGTGTTGATATAGTGAAAGAGCAGATTCGCATCGCAGCGGGAGAAAAACTGAGCTACGAGCAAGGTGACATCACTCTTAGTGGACATGCTTTAAACTGCAGAATTAACGCAGAAGACCCGAGCAGAGACTTCGCACCATCCCCGGGAATGGTGACAGGCTTCCATCTGCCAGGAGGACCAGGGGTCAGGGTTGACACGGCGCTTTACGTTGGTTGCGATGTTCCTCTTTTCTATGATTCTTTGATTGCTAAGATAGCTGTCTGGGCTCGTGACCGAGGAGAGGCAGTCTCGCGTATGAAGAACGCGTTACAGGAGTTGAGTGTAGAGGGAGTTGAAACCACTGCTTCTTTTCTCAGAAGGATTTTGATGGATGACGATTATGCGAGGGGGCGTCTCCATACCTCTTTTGTTGATGAGCGGATGAGTAGTTTCGGGTTCGAGACCAGAGACACGTTGGAGGACGTGGCCGTTGTTTCGGCAGCTTTAGCTAGCTACTTCTCTAACAGACGTGGAGGCGCAACGCTTATTCAGCCAAGACGTAGGAGACATGTTTCTTTATGGAGGGTCGCGGGGCGAGCGAACTCATTCTCGGGTGGTGGCTGGCGATGGATTCGTTAGCTGAGTACATCGTTTCAGTCGGCGGGAGACACCGTAAGGTTCGACTGCTGGAGGTAAACCAAAAAAACACTGCGTCGATCGAGCTGGATGGCAGGACGGTTGAAGTAGTGTTCTCAGAGTGGTCTGGCTTGGAAAAGCAGACATCGATAAGCGTCAACGGCGAAACCCACAGGATTAAGCTGACCAAGAACGACAGACTCCTGGCTTTCAACGTAAAAGTTGACGGAAGACCGTTCGTCCTGCAGCTAGAGGCAAAACGGAGGGGTCTAAACAGCACACCTCCCATCGCTACGGTTCCTGTCTCGCCCTTGCTGAAGAAAGAAAAAATCGCGGCGCAAAAGAGTGGCGCAGTGACTTCTCTGATGCCTGGAAAAGTCGTGTTGTTGAAGGTGAAGATGGGCGACAAGGTGAAGGCAGGCGACCCGCTGTGCGTTTTGGAAGCGATGAAGATGGAGAATGAAATCGTCGCGCCGAGGGAAGGAACCATCACGCAGGTCAGGGTGGAGCAGGATTCAATCGTGGACAAAGGTGACGTTCTGGTAATCATTGAATAGTCTGTCTGGCTAGAATAGTGTCAACGGTTTGTATTCGCCGTAAACCTCTCGCAGAACGCCGCATATTTCGCCAACCGTTGCGTATTCTTTCACGGCGTCTAAGATGTGGGGCATGAGGTTTTCTGTTCCGTCTTCGGCTGCGCGGCGCAGTTTGGCGAGAGCCTTCTCGACGTTTTGGTTGTTTCTTTCTTTTTTGACTCGGTTTAACCGTTCGACCACTCTCTTTTCGACGGCGGGGTCAACTCGTGAAAGTTTGATGGGCGCCTCTTCTTCGGCTTTGAACTCGTTCACGCCCACGATGATGCTGTCCTTCTTCTCCACTTCTCTCTGATGCCTGTAGGCGCTTTCTGTGATTTCACGTTGCATGTAGCCACTTTCTATGGCGTTCACTGCGCCTCCTCGGCGGTCGATTTCCTCAATGTAACGTGTGGCGTCCTCTTCGATTCGATTCGTTAAAGCCTCTACGCAGTAGCTTCCAGCGAGGGGGTCTGTGGTGTCTGCGACGCCGCTCTCGTTGGCGATAATTTGTTGTGTGCGCAGAGCTATTGTTACCGCTCTCTCGCTGGGCAATGCGTAAGCCTCGTCAAAACTGTTTGTGTGAAGGCTCTGAGTGCCGCCGAGTACTGATGCGAGGGCTTGAAGGGCGACGCGGACGACGTTGTTGTAGGGTTGTTGGGCGGTCAACGCCACGCCGCTGGTTTGGGTGTGGAAGCGAAGTTGCCACGATGCAGAGTTTTTAGCCTCGAACCTTTCTCGCATTATGCGAGCCCAAAGGCGTCGGGCAGCTCGGAACTTGGCTATTTCTTCGAGGAAGTTGTTGTGGCAGGCGAAGAAGAAGGAGAGGCGGCTGGCGAAATCGTCCACATTCAAGCCCCGTCCGATTGCTGCTTGCACGTAGGCGACGCCGTCTGCGAGGGTGAAGGCGACTTCTTGCACGGCGGTGGCGCCTGCTTCTCGGATGTGGTAGCCGCTTATGCTTATGGTGTTCCATCGGGGCATGTTTTTGCCGCAGTATTCGAAGATGTCGGTGACGAGTTTCATGCTGGGCTGCGGGGGGTAGATGTACATGCCGCGGGCTACGTATTCTTTGAGGACGTCGTTCTGCACGGTGCCGCCGAGGGCTGATTGAGAAATTCCTTGTTTCTTGGCTATGGCGACGTACATGGCTAAGAGCACGGCGGCGGGAGCGTTTATAGTCATGCTCGTGGTCACTTTGTCCAAGGGAATTTTGTCAAACAGCAGTTCCATCTCTCTCAGAGTGCCGACGCTTACGCCTACCTTGCCAACTTCGCCCAACGCCAGAGGATGGTCGCAGTCCAGTCCAATCTGCGTGGGAAAATCGAAGGCAACGCTCAAGCCTGTCTGTCCCTGTTGGAGCAGGTACCTGAAGCGTTGGTTCGTCTGCTCTGCCGTGCCGAAGCCCGCGTATTGGCGCATGGTCCACAATCGTCCGCGGTACATGGTTGGGTAGATGCCGCGTGTGTAGGGGTACTCGCCTGGGAAGCCTAAGTCTCGAAGGTAGTCTAAACCCTCAACTTCAACGGGAGTGTAGACTCTTTCCACTGGGATGTTTGAGCTGGATAGGAACTTGTCTTTTCTTTCTGGAAGCCGTGTGAGACTTTTTTCCATGACTTCTTTTTCCCATTTCTTTTTTTCCCGACTGAGGACGCTCGAGTCGTTGGAGTTTGTCAACTTGGTTTTCACCAGCCTCATATATCGTGTTTTAGTGTTCTTTGGGAGAGTTAACATTATTGTTCTTTTTTAATGCCTTGTGTTTTGCTCGTGTTCTTCATGGTTTCTTAAGCATGAAGGGTCGATGGTTTTTGCGTGCTCGGCGCAGAGACTAGACCGTTCTAATAGACTGCTTATATGACATGGCTTAGTGTGCGTATTCGTTTTCAAGCTGCCCAGAAGGGCGTCGTCTTCTTCCTCATCAACTCCACATATTCACTCAAAACCTCATGCTCTTCTGGAGTCAAGCGTTCCTGAAACTTCGTCAGCAAAAGCTTGGCATGTTCTTCAGGAACCCGAACATAGAGAACGTCTTTCTCGTTGATATGGCGACCCACGACAGGCTTTTCCAAAGACACAGCCACCTGCATACCCCGAGAAGCCTCAGAAACCGCCTTCCCCTGATCCTGAACCTGCATAACCTCTCCCACGTCGTCTCCGTCTTCCTTGAGAAGGGCGACTTTCGGCTTTATCCTGCCCGCCAAAACTTCTACTCCCACGATGGCGGGCTTGGCTTTCCTGAACACGAAGCCAGACAATATCTGGATTTTTCCAGGCAAAACTAGACGGTCGAATTCTTCTGAAGCAAGCTTTTCCCGTTCACTGTGCAGCCACTCCGAGAACTCGTCGATCAGGTGGTAGATTACGTTCTGCTGAAAGATTTTGACTCCCCGCTCTCTAGCCTCCTCTTCAGCGTCGGGTAACACCCTCGCGTTGAAAGACAGAACAACCCCAAAAAGCGGCTCATGCTCCTTGACAACGTTAGCCTCAATAACGTCACGCTTCGAAACCTCACCCACGTCCGCCAGCCGTATAGGTATGTTTTCCTGTTTTAAACTCTCGGCGATGGCTTCCAAAGAACCCAGCGCATCAGTCTTCAACACCACACCATCTATGTCGGTGGCAATCTTTACCTTCTCAATCTCTTCAGAAACCATCTTGACAAACTCTTCGGTCTGCTCTTCCAGAGGCACCACGTACAGGGGAGCCCCAGCCAGAGCCGCATCCAAATCTGGAGCAGCTATCTTAATCCCCGCAGCGGCAGAAACCGAGTCAACCGAAGAAAACTTGTCCCGCGGGTCCCTTATCTCGTCTAAAGGCTTGGGCAAGAGGACCGCGCGAACCTTCGTGACGATGGGCTTTTCCTTACCCCCAACCACGATTGTGTCCCCTTTCCTGAGAACCCCATCATAGATTATGGTGTTTACAGTCATTCCAAGACCCGGTTCTTCCTTAACTTCCAACACAGTTCCTTTTCCAGGACCCTCCGTAACCTGCAACCGAGTCTTGAGATACTGCTGCGTCAACCCCACGAGAACCGAGAGAAGCTCAGGAATTCCCTCCCCAGTCTTTGCGCTAACGGGCACGAGAGCAACCGTACGCGTGAAATCCTTTATTCTGTCAAAGCGCTCACATTGGAAGCCCAAACCTGAGAAAGTGCCCATAATCGTGTAAAGACGGTTGTCGAGGTCCTCACGTACATAAGGGTCTTGAGACTCGTAGGATTCCAGGAAGAGCTTCTCGGGCTGAGACAACCATCCAGGAATGCGGTCAACCTTGTTCACGGCGACCAAAAAAGGCGTCTTCCTAGCCTTCAGAATATCCAAGGACTCGTAAGTCTGGGCTTCGAAGCCCTTCAACACGTCCACTACCAGAATGGCGATGTCGGCGGCGCCCCCACCCCGCTTCCTAAGGTTGGCAAAAGCCTCATGCCCAGGTGTGTCGATTACAAGGAGACCGGGAATCTGAATCTTCCCCTTCAAACCCGCGAGCAGTGGTCCGCACACTTCGATAAGTGTGCCCAGGGGGAAATAGCTGGCGCCGATGTGTTGAGTCATGCCGCCTACTTCGCGTGCTTGGACGCTGCTCTTCCTAATATTATCCAGCAAAAGAGTCTTTCCAGTGTCTACATGTCCCAGCACACAGACTATGGGTTGTCTCGTCGGCACGGCATTTCCCAACTCTTGTTTCTTTTTAGGGCTTGGCTCGAGAGCCCCATAAAAACTCTGCGTCTTTGATATAAACTGTATTGCTCGACGAACCTCAGAGATAGGCTTTAATGCTACTAAACTCTAAAGAAAAATGTGACCCTTCTCTAAGGACTGAGAAAAAGGATGCAGATAGAGTCCATTGAGAACCACCTGCTCTCGAGAGTAGTAAACCCTGCCCTGAAAACTATGATATCCAAGTTCGACATCGAATGCGAAAAAGACGGAAGCTTGATGGTCAACGCGATGAGGCAGTTCCTAGGAGACGACCTAAAGCTCTGTCCAAGATGCAGCAAACTGAGCAACATATTGGTTAAGCCCTTCTACGAAGCGGGCAGCAGAATAATGCGCACCGACAAGAAATTCATGAAGGAACGTTTTCTCGACCCCAAGTACGGCGAGGCTTGGCTGAGGGGCTTCGCCCTCATGATGAAGGGAATCGAAAAATACGGTGTCCGAATCCCTTTTACCCCAGGCGGACCCTTCGAAGTTGTCTGGAACTTCACGTACACGTGCAACTTGAAATGCAAACACTGCTACGAAGACGCGGGGAAGCATAAGTCCGAATTGACCACGGAAGAGGCTTTCCTAACTCTCGACAAATTTTCCAGAATCGCTTCTGTCGGGCTTCCGGCGATTTCTTTTTCAGGGGGAGAGCCGTTGATGCGTAAAGACTTCTTCGAGGTTACTGCTTATGCAGGCAAGAAGATTCCTTACATCAGCATCGCCACGAACGGCACTCTACTCACGAAGGACAACGTGAAGCATCTGAAAGCCTTGGACGTGGATTACGTGGAGATAAGCCTCGACGGAGCAACTGAAAGGGTACATGAGGGGTTTCGAGGTGTGCCCGGCTGCTTCAAGAAAACCATGGAGGGAATACAGAACTGCATCGACGAGGGATTGGACACGTGCATCGCCACCACCATACAGAAAGAGAACATAGGTGAGGTGGGGAAGATAATTGAGCTCGTGGACAGGTTGGGCGTTCGGTTTATGCATTTTAACTACATTCCCACGGGGAGGGCTAAGGCTTACGTTGAGTTGGATTTGACTCCGAGAGAACGCCTTTCGGTTCTGGAGTTGATTGGAAGGAAAATCGTCGACCTTTCCATTCAAGCTAATGAAGAAGAGGCAAGGTTAGGGAAGAGCAAAATAAGAGTAGACCGTTTCTTCAGCACTTGTCCCCAGTACGCCAGCGTGGTCAAGAGGATAGCTAGGGAGAAGAGGCAGGACTTCGCTGTTTCGGCTCACTACGCTGCAATGAAGGGCGTTGAACGGATAGCGAATTTTCTGGGAGGGTGCGGT
>CAZPDY010000030.1:0-9064 GCA_964585455.1 uncultured Candidatus Bathyarchaeia archaeon
GAAGAGGGTTTCTTCAAAATGGTTTCCTCCTCAGTTCCTATGACACACGTCATACTAATATGACATGCGTCATGCTTATATACCTTTTCCCCCACAGCATAACGGAGCAAACGCAATGAAACTGCCGTGCGAAGTCGCAGTAAAATCAGTGGTCCCAACAATCCGCGCCCTCCTCGCAAAAGAACTAGTCGAAACCCACAGGATGAAACAGACAGAAGCAGCCTTCCTGCTAGGAATAACTCAGACAGCAGTAAGCAAATACACCCACCACGTGAGAGGGAAAGGTCTCCCGATAGAAAAGGAAGAAGAAGCCCAATCCCTAATCTCTAGGACTGCCGCCGCACTTGCAGATGGAAGCCTCGATAAAACAGAACTTGGACGTCAAATATGCGTAACATGCAGACTTGTACGGAGAAAACGCCTCATGTGCAAGCTATGTAAGCGCGCCAACCCCACGCTGAATGTTGAGGAATGCAGGCTATGCGCTCTACCCTCATGCGACTTCTCCGCGCCCACAAGTTTAGACGAACAAGCTGAGTAGTAGGGAACTGAACAGCACGCTTATCACGACAGATACAAACCCAATTATGAAAGCCTTGCTCCATGAAAGCTCGGTCATTTTCTTTAAAGCAACCGTGCATAGAATGGAAGCCCATCCATAATCAAGCAAACTCAATATCGAAATCGGTACCACCCAGATATTCTGGTAGATACCAATGTTCTCTAAGTATACATCTTCTAAGTATCTAGCGTTGTAGGGATAGGAGAAAGGAGGGAGAAAGAGAAATAGCAGCGCTAGGGCTCCCAGATAAACTACGTAGGGTGAGTAAATGTACCCAAAAGTGGACACCAAATCTTTCCAGACTCCTCTCCAACTTGAGAAACTCTTCAGAGCTAACCAAAGTATCGCCGAGAGAATCAGCCATCTCAACAGGAAAACGAAGATGCTCTGCATAAGCGAATATACAAGCTGCAAGCCAAAGTCGCTCTGAGTGGAAACAAGAAGGTATTTGCCGAAGAATAGACCATCTATTTTTGCGACAATCGTTGAGAGATTATCCCATGTCAAACGAAAGCTTATTCCAGTTATGTTTTCCCAACTTGAGCTTAGGTCGGGCTGTGTCCATCCGTTGATTGCGAGGTTAACACTCACGTTTGCCCAGATGCCAGTGCTGTTGGCTATAACGTCTCTTAGATCTAATTCGAATCGATTACTTTCATTATTTAACGAGAAGAGCTGCAGGGTTGCGGCTGGAACGGCGTTTGCTCCCTGAACCCATTTAATGCTGAAGGATAATCGAGTGTATTCTTCCTTAGAGCAGTTGAAGCTTCCTATGTTTGTCAACTGCAGCCAGACCTGGGAGCTGTTAGTCAACGAGGCAGAAAGGCTGTGATTGCCTAAGACGTGATCACTATCATCATAAGTTATGTTACCGTTGGAGCCCCACAAAAACGCTGGAGTGCCAGATGATCTTTCTGTCCACAAATCATCCTCAGGCGTCGGCGTCTCCAAGAAAAACCTCGCCCCACTCGTGTACTGTACCCCCACAGTGAAGGGCAAGGTTAGCAGCAAGATTAGGATTGGACCTTTAACACTGGGCTTCTTCACCATCTCCTCAAACGTCTTCATCGGCGAGTAGAGCACGCCTAATACCCATTTCGCAAACTGCCATTGCTGCTTCTTCTCCTCCTCTACTGTGGGTTGAGTCTCTCTAGTCGTCAAGTTGCATGCATTCCCTGCTTGAATCTTCTGTACGTGGCATAGTCTACGTAGCTTATAAACTCGTTTTCAGCTTGATGTTTTATCGTGAATTGTTGTCTGGGTTTTTTGTCGAGTAACTGGCTTGTGGTGATGAAAGAGTAGGCGTCGCTTCCAGCACCCGAACCATAGCTTCCCACTAAGATTCTTTCATCGGGCTTTGCTATGTCGAGAACGGCGGCTAAGCCGATGGGCGAGCAACCCGAATAGGTATTCCCGAACTTCGAAACTTGAAGACCCGAAAGAAACTGCTCTTCTTTGAAGCCTAAGGCTTTTGCAACACGGGTGGGGAAGGCAGCGTTAGGTTGATGTGCAACAAAATAGTTCACGTCGCTGGGCTGAAGCCTCAAGCGTTCCATAAGCGTTTGGACAGCCTTCGTCACATGTTTAAAATAAGCTGGTTCGCCTGTGAACCTGCCTCCATGGCTTGGGTAAGGCTGCATGTCTCTTCTCCAAAAGTCCGGGGTGTCTGACGTCATCGAGCACCAGCCTTCAAACTGAGCTATGACATCGCACTTGCCGAAGATGAAAGCACCTCCACCGTAGCCCACGAAAAGGTCCAACTCCCCTCCAGGCTCACCTCTTGGAGCAGATTGGGAGTTATCAGTGCCGATCACCATGGCGTAAGATTCTTGCGAGTCTGGGTAATACACGAGGGAGGCGGCGTCTTTGAACATGCTGGTCGCTGCTTTACAAGCAAACTCTGTATCTATCGCGTCTACGCATTGGACACCTTCCGCTTGACACTCTTCGCCGAGCTTAAGCACCTGCGCCACTTTAGAAGCAATTGGTTTGACAGCGTAGGGGTTTGACTCCGATCCCACATAAACTTTACCAACCAACCTATTATCGACGCCAGAGTGGATGAGCGCCATCTTTCCAGCCTCAACAGCCGCCGTGATAGCGTCCTCGTCTAAGAAAGGAACAGAGCGCTCAATCCGTCCTTCCTTGAACCTGAATTTAGACGAATAAACCCCATACCCCACTATTCCAGGCTTCTCATACTCCTTTGAAGGTTCAACGATTTTATACTCTTGATAGGGGTAGTATTCGTCGGCTAGAGAAAACGCCAAGGAGATTGTGGGCACGATTTCGCTGGGTTCTACCGCGTGCCTTCTTCGAAACCGAGGAACAACTTTCCTGCCTTCTAAACTGTCTAGGCTTATTTCGTTGTCTCTTACCATGAAATCGGTAAGGCGACCGGGAAAACGCACTTTGTTGTTGTGGAAGGAAACTATTCCATAGATGTAGGGACCCAGTTTTGTGAATTTGTTCGTAGGCTCGTTGATTAGAGTGCAGGCTTCCAGTGTTCCTTCATCATAGAAGAAATCTATGCTTTCCATCTTCCCGAAGCTTGCTCTTCCGCAAGCACCGCAGTAGTCCTTCGGTTTAAAGTATTCTTTTCCACAGAGGGTGCAGCGGCTACCACGCAGTCTGTCGCCCACGTAAGCGACCCGCCTCTCGATTGGTTCACTGCTCATGTCACCCTCTCCCTAGAACGTAGGCGTATGCCTTGGTTCCGAAGCCTTCCAGCTCGTGAACGCAGCCGTACCTAAGCTCGCCATCTGTTTTTGCCTGTCTCTCCCCGGCTTCTTTTCTCAATTGCTGAAAAACTTCAAACACCTCGGCGCCACCTGTAGCGCCCAGCGGATTTCCGTCGGCTTTTAGCCCCCCATTCATGTTCACGAAGACTCTTCTATTTCCCAGCACGTAGCCGTCCTCGTTTGCTTGAAAACTCTTGTGAACATCCTCCCATGCTCTGCCTTTCTCGCTGAACCCCAGATCTTCCAAGGACACGAGTCCCATCATCGAAGACTGGTCGTAAAGCTCTAGGATCGAAATGTCATCTAACCCGATGTTTGCCTCTTTGAGGGCTCCTTTCATGGCAAGTCTAGTTGCCAAGAAGCCTGTCAGGTCGTTTCGGGATGGGAAGGTTATGAAGTCTGTAGCAAGAGAATGCCCAAAAACGTAGATTGGCTTGTCGGTGTAGGATTCGGCGAGCTCCGAGTGCGTCAAAATCAGAGCAGAAGCACCGTCAGATATTGGCGCGTAGTCGAACAAGCCTAGAGGTTTCCCAGCTTCTTCTCTTGCCTTAACAACAGCGTCTACTGAGACTTCTTTGCGAAACTGAGCATACTTGTTTTTCGTGGCGTTAAAATGATTCCTCACGGAAAACTCCGCCAACGCCGTGTTCAAGACCTCGCGCTGCTTGCCTGCAATACCGTATTTTTTTATGTACGCCCTCAGCATGAGTTCATGGTTTGCCTCTGGAGTACACCCGGCGTAATAGCTCCAAGGGTCCTCGAGAAGCATGAGGTCGTCCCTGATTTTGTCCCACCGGTCAGTCATTTTTTCCATTCCCCCAACAAGCACAAGGTCGTATTTTCCAGCCTGAACAGCGTTGCAGGCGTTTGAGAGGGCGGAGCTGAAGGAACGTGTGATTTCCATCGGGATGTTCAGCTCTAAGAGTTCAGACAGAAAACCCTCCTCTAATCCTATCTTGTTGGTTATGGGAAGAAAGTAGTCTGCAAAGTGGCAGGCGCTTAAATCTCCGCGTTCAGTCTTCGCAGAGTTCAACGCTGCCAATCCTGCCTCTTCTACCAGATTCTCGGGTTCTCTTTCATAATGCTCTCCAAACTGGGTTCTGCCCACGCTAACGATAGCCGGGCATTTCGCATTCATGACGAATTTTGACTCCTTACTTCAAAGCTTTATCCACATATATAATGGTCTTTCTTAAGTGTTTGCCATCCCTCAGAAAAATCGTCGCCGAGGAAAAGCGGGGATGTTTCATGGACACGTTTGAATAGGGGCCACTGTGAGAATTAAATAACATGTTTATCGAATCATTAGCAAGTGGGTTTGTGGCTCACATGCCAGCTTCGAAGAAAAAGGCGGTGTTGCTCGGCATAATCCTTCTAGGTTTCTTAGCGTTAGCATACGTGGAAAACATGACGTTCTTCGCATACTCAGGAAGCTTGTTTACCGACCCACCCATCGCCGTAATAGTGGTATTTATCCACAACGTTCTCGTGGTTTCCCTTATTCTCCTCGCGATGATCTTCTACGTCGAGTTAGTCCTCGCATTCTTCAAGCCCAGAAAGTACGAGTACATCGTGCTTCAACATCCACGACTCTTTGCGCTAGTGTTTACCTGCATGATTATTCTGCTGAGCATTTTTAGAGCGAGTACCATCGTCTTTGGAAGTGTTATTCTAAGCGGTTTGGCCACTATTTTGCTGCTGAGCCTACCCAACGGACTAATTGAGGGATATGGAATCTACTTAACGATACAGAAAACCCTGAAAAGAAGCATGGTCACAAGAGACCTTTTAACAATCTACCTGTTGTTCTTCATCGCCGCAGTAGTCGAAGTGGGGTTTATTCAACTCCTCTCCTTTATAAGCAGCGCTTGAACGCTTTTAAATATCCTACATCTTCATTGAAGTAGAAACCACGGAGTGAAAACCAGATGAAGCTTTTCTACGCAGCATCCGACAAAGAGATTAAACAAGGCGAAACCACCGACATCTACTTTGTTCGCACAAAACAGGTTCTTGAAGCTAAAAAGTTGGAAAAAACCCACGTAGTGGCGGAAGTAACGTCAGGCGATCTCCCAGAAAAATGGCCCTGGGGCATTCTCTGTGGTGTGGAAGAATTGGCCCGCTTGTTTGAAGGAATTCGTGTCGACGTGTATTCCATGCCAGAAGGAACCGTTTTTTATCCTAATGATTATCGAGGTTTTCGAGAGCCAGTTGTTCGAATCGAAGGACCTTACGGAGAATTTTGTCTCTTCGAAACTCCTCTTCTAGGCCTTGTTTGTCAAGCTTCTGGAATTGCCACTAGAGCGGCAAGAATTAGAGAAATCGTTACTGACAAGAACCTAATTTCCTTCGGCGTCCGACGCATGCACCCAGCCATTTCACCTATGATTGACCGCGCAGCCTTCATGGGTGGGTTTGACGCGGTTAGCTGTCTCATAGGCGCCGAAGCCACGCAGACCAAGCCTGTGGGAACGATGCCCCACGCCCTCATAATAGTCGTGGGGGACCAGGTTAGAGCATGGAGGGCGTTTGACAGCGTGGTCGAGAAGGATGTGCCGCGTGTCGCGTTGGTCGACACGTACTCTGACGAGAAGATGGAAGCAATCATGGCTGCAGAAGCAATTAAGAATCTGAAGGCAGTGCGACTCGACACTCCCTCATCTCGAAAAGGCGATTTTGCAGAACTCGTGCGAGAAGTGCGCTGGGAACTCGACCTTCGAGGTTACAAGCACGTAAAAATCTTCGTTTCTGGAGGGTTGGACGAGGAGTCAGTCAAAGAACTAAGCGAGGCAGGTGCGGACGCGTTCGGAATAGGCACGTACGTTAGCAACTCGCCTACCGTAAACTTCGCCATGGACATAGTGGAGATGGACGGAAAGTTATGTGCAAAACGAGGTAAACTCGGAGGAAGAAAGGAAGTGTGGCGATGCCAAAAATGCTTGACCGACATTCTCTTGCCCTACAACGCCTCCCAGCCAAGGTGCCCAAAATGCGGGAACAAAACGGAGCGTATGCTGAAGCCGCTTATCAAGAAGGGAAAAATAGTGGCAAAACTGCCTAAACCGAAGGAAATTCGCAGACACGTTTTGGAACAGTTGGAAAACCTTTCGCTCGAACAAGCCCCTCATTAGGGCACGAAGCCGAGTTCTCTCAGATCTTTCCTCAACTGTTCTTCCCACTCGTCCATTTCATTCAAGGGAAACTTCCTCTGCCAATGCTCTGCCCAACTCCGAACACCCTTCCTGAAGTACCGCATCGTTAGTAGTTGGCGATTCGCTTCATCATAGTATTTTTTCATGAGCTCCACCGAGGGCATTTCATACTGGTTCTCATGCAGCACTGCCTAGAGAGTCCATCGGGGTCTTGTCGGCGGTGTTTCGTCAGGATAGCCTATGCAAATCAGCACGATTGGCAAGACGTTTTTGGGCATTTTCAGTATTTCAGCTACTTTTTTTAGGCTGCTCCAGACGCTGCCGATGAACAGAGCCCAGCCCCAAGGACTCTGCAGCGATAGCCATGTTTTCTGCAGCTAGAGCCGCGTCAACAACAGCTGGGATAAACATGCTTAACGGTCCAAACTTTGTTCTTACACGTAGTGTTTCGAAGAGTTGAAGTGGACGTGCCATGTCCGCACACATCATTATCCATGCTGGGGCTTGTTTCATGCATTCTTGCTCGCCTATTGCTTTGGCGATTTCCCCCCTAACTTGTGGGTCTGTGAGAAGGATGAAGCTGTAGGCTTGCAAGCCACACGCTGCGGGTGCTTCTGAGCCGCTTCAGCTACCCTGTTTATCGTTTTTAGAGAGACTTGTTTGGGTTTGAACTTGCGTATGTTTCTACGTTGTAGGATAATTTCCAACGCCGCACTCTCCATGATTCTAGTCTTCTCAGACACTGTTGTTATCAAGAAAACAAAATAAGCATATGCCAAAACTTCAACGTCTCGACCATCAATCAAGCTTTAAACGCTTATATTTACTATCGACTAAACAAGATAACAACATGATGGTGAGACAGCTTGCCATACTGCCCAAAATGTGGGAATAAAGTTTCCGAAGAGATGGTGTATTGTCCAAAATGTGGAGCTTCCCTTAAAGCTGAGAAGGTTGTCAAAGAAACTTACGAAAAACACGAGAAAGGCGAAAAACACGAGAAAAGCGAGACAGGGCTTTTCTGGGCTCTGATCGGTGGCTTAATCCTCGTTGTCCTCGGAGCGCTGTCCTTGATAACCACCTTTTTCGGACTGCCCGACCCGTGGCGCGGAGCGTTCTTCTTGGTAATAGTAGGTATACTAATCGTCATCTTCGCCATCTACGGTGTAGCTAGAGCTTCCCGAAGAAGCCCACGACCTCCCTAGAGGAACCATCCGTATAGAAGCCTATACAACCTGTGCTCCAGAATGGTTAAAGCGGTTGCTCTGCCGAAAACTCGAAAATAATTCTTTCCCATAGCCTCTACCATGTCGCCTATGTCGTATCTGGGAAACATGCAGGAAGAAACGATCAGTCTTCCCCATTCGCCTCTCTTAAGCTCGTGAAGCATTCTGACTCCTTTCCCAGTTTCCACCTCAAACAAGTATTTGTCATAGTTAGGGCTGACGTAGGGAAGGTCGTCAAGCTGCTGACCGAAAACGCCCTCAGTAGCAGTGTACATTTCCACCACGGGAACTTCACCATAATAAGACCTTAGCCTGGGTGCGTACTTAAACTGGATTTTTCTCACACTCGTACAGAAGAGAGCCCTAAACCGCCACAGCTCCTTCGGCTTTTTTTGATGCTTTCTTGCAACGTATCTGGCGAAGGATGAGATTACTGACGTAACCCCCATCACAGCCGTAACGTTCTGACCTAAAGCCCTCTGATACACGAGCTCAAACCTTCTTTCCCAGTCTGACTTTGCGATGCCAGGACCCAGCGTGTCAATTTCTTCTTGTCCCGGCAGTAGGCTTACTTGGTTGAGCATCGCGTTGAGTCGAGCATAAGTGCCCGAACTATAGCCGTAAGTCACTGGTTTCCCCTCTGTTTCCATGGTAGCCACGGTGGAAGGAAAGTTAAGGTTGAGAATTCTTCCAGTCAACAGTTCGTAATCGTTTCTTCGCAACGCGTGGTTAACCAAAGCCCTTGCTCCGCAGGAAAATATCTGCTCAAGATGACTCTTCGTGGCGGGAAGAACTTTTGATATTCCTGTCGAACCTCTCGTCATAACCCAATGAAGAGGGGGTTCGGAGAGGATGAAGCGGTAGTTTCCGTCCCTCACCTTCTTTAAGTGGGGTTGCAGTGTTTTGTAGTTGAGTTTGGGAAAACTCGACTGAAAATCTTCCACGTTTTCGACGTCAGCTGCGGAGTGTTGCTCTCCATACTCAGTCTTTCTATAATGCTCAACCAACTCATGCAGAGCCTTGTTTTGAGCTTCCGTCGGGTTCTGAAGAGCTCGATACCATGGACCAACCAGCGCATGCAAGAAGTCGCCCGCAGACGTTGTTGAGAACATCACTTAGGATATCTTGTGTCTCTCATAAAAGTTTAAGTTAGAAGTCTACGAAAGAATAGCCGATGAGAAATGGCAAAAACTTTGTCTATTAACAAGATTTTGGTTCCTGTTGACGGCTCAAAGCCTTCAGAAAAAGCTGCCGAATACGCGCTATACGTAGCGAAGAAGATGAAGGCGAAAATCGTCGCAGTACACGTGATGCACCTGCCAGTCTACGCATTCACTCCTACGCCCGTAGAAGGGATGCCGATCCCAACGGTGACTCCTATAC
>CAZPDY010000031.1:0-9043 GCA_964585455.1 uncultured Candidatus Bathyarchaeia archaeon
GTACGAGCCCTTCACCTTCGCATACTCCGCAGCCTCTGGAAACCGCTCTTTCTGAATGCGCGTCATATACAACACGTCCACATCGTCAACGATTCCATCCAGACTGCTCTGCTCGGTCACTTTGATCTTCTCTTTAATCGTCTCCGAGACTTCCCTGCGCATACGCAGCATATCAGGTGACACAAAAAACAAGTTCACATCATACAACGACAAAGCGTACGCCAACGAATGCACCGTCCTTCCATAACGCAGGTCCCCGACCAAAGCCACGTTCAAGCCATCAATCTCGCCCTTCTCCTTAACAATCGTGTACAGGTCTAACAACGCCTGCGTCGGATGCTCTTCAGCTCCAGAACCGCCGTTGATGACGGGCACGCTGGCAAACTCAGCCGCCAGCCTAGCCGCCCCTTCCAGCGGATGGCGAACCACGATGACGTCAGCGTAGTTCTCTACGACCCGCATCGTGTCAGCCAGATTCTCACCCTTCTTGACCGAAGCTATCTCCGCCTCCGCAAACCCGATGGCAGAACCACCCAACCGATGCATAGCCGACTCGAAACTCAAACGCGTACGGGTGCTGGGCTCAAAGAACAGCGTAGCCAGAATCTTCCCTTGCAACAAATCCGAGCCACTCTTAGCAACTGGCTCCATGGCTCTAGTCATCTCTAGGACGTAGTCTATCTCTTCCCGCGAAAAGTCCTTCAGAGAAATGATGTCGCGACCCTTGAACTCCAATTCTCAACACCAAACACAAGAAAGAGTATGTGGTAGATAACTTCTTTGTTGGGAAAAATCATATAGCCTTCCTTTAACGAATCTGTCTAAGAGGCAAAGCAGATGGCAGAAACAACCCTCCTCGTCTCGAAAATCAAAGACGGAACAGTCATAGACCACATCACCGCTGGACATGCCTTAGACGTCGTAAAAATCCTAGGGATAACTGGGCGGACAAACGGAACGGTGCTGATCGCCATGCACGTGCCCAGCAAGCAACTAGGCACCAAAGACATAGTGAAAGTGGAAGGCAGAGAGTTGCACCCAAAAGAAGTCGACAAAATAGCGCTCGTGGCTCCCCACGCCTCGATCAACATAATCCGCGACTACAAAGTGACTGGAAAAAAGCGCGTGAAACTGCCCAGCATCGTACATGGGATAGTGAAGTGCGGCAATCCCTCGTGCATATCTAACAGCAACGAACCCGTACAGCCCAAGTTTTACGTGGAAACCCAAGAACCCTTGATGATAAGGTGCCACTACTGCGGCTACATAATGGAAAAACAAGACATTTTGAAGCAGTTCTAAGCTTATCTTGTCTGGAGAAGGAGAATCGCCTTAGCGAGGTCGCCGCCACTCTCCTCTAATGCTTGTTTTGCCTCTTCCACGCTCTTACCGGTCTGGTCAGCCACCAGCCTTATGTCTTCTTCTGGAATCACAACTTTCTCTTCCACTGCCTCCAGCGCCTTTTCGGTGATTTTTCCTCCCGTGACTTGGAATACCTTCTGACCTTTGAGGTTCAGAATGGCTACTTCGGGCTCTTCAACCACTATCTCTTTCGTGCTTGTTTTGAACACAACTTGCTGAACGTCAGGCATCGCGTCCATGCTCATGCCCATACGCTGCATCATTCGTTTGGTTTCACGGGGGCTTATTCCTCTACGCAAGTTTATTCACTCCCTCACATAGTTTCCTTGGTTCCCCTTCTTAACTTTCCCCCTTCTCTTTTTCAGCGGCTCCTCGTCTGACACGAACGGCGACGCCGTGCTTGAAGGCTTTCATCTCTCTTCCAGTCAAGACCGCTCGTCCCACAGCTAAGACTTTGCATTGACCGTTTATGACGACAACTTCCTCTTCAGGTCTGATTTCTCCATCGCAGTCCTCTACATGTTTAGCGAAAACCGTCTTGCCCTCGGCGATGAAGTCAGCTACGTCGTCTTGGACTTTAACCCACAGTCGAAGAGGCTTGACCTGCGTCAAGCGGCGTGCACCTTGGACGGTCAGCGAGAAGAACCCGTCAGTGGGTCGCAGAGTAGCCAGAAGGTCACCATCTAGATAGATGTGTCTTATTCTGCCAGTTCGCCGAGAGAAAGACACGTCTATGTTCTCGGGAAAAAGCGTGTTTCCTGTGCCACGTCCAAATTGGTAATCGGCGATTGAACGAATTTTCTGTAAATGGTTATCTATCATGCTGATACCATTAGCGGGTACAACAACTATAAAGAACTGAAGATATGTAAAACATTTGTTGTGAAGCTGTGTTCACCTAAACCGCGCGCGCGCGGAGTCTCTTATTGATTGTTCCGAGCTCTTTCTGCAGTTGTTTGATCAGGCCTTGAATCTGTCTGCGTTGCTTCTCTAGCCGTCTGATTGTGTCTTCATTCTTTTCATCAGTTTCTTCTAGCAATTCTGAGAGGGGATGAGGTATCCTTAATGTCAGGTCAGACTGTGTATCCACTTCTAACACATCTTTCATGTATTCTAGGAAGAGATTTTTCATGGTGGCAGCAAGCTGGTTTTCTTTTGCAAGGGCTCGTCTGAGAACAGCTCTGCCTGCCTTTGTAATCTTGTATGTTTTCTTTCTTCTTCCTGTTTTGGCGTCCCATTCGCCCTGAATGTAGCCGGACTTCTGCAGGTCTTTGAGTATGGGATACATGCCGCCGGCGGTTGGTTTCCAAAAGCCTCCGGTTCTTTCCTTGATTTCTTTCATTATTTCGTATCCATGATGCGGCTTTTTACTAAGCAAGATGAGCGTCGCTATCCGAATGTAGCCTTTCTGCGTTTCTTTAAGCCAATTTGAGGCAGCGATTTCCTCGTCTTGCTGCATGCTATCATTTCCTGATTCTGCATACGGAATATTTATATTTTGCTTCGATATATCGCAGTGATTTATACTGAGGGTGTTAACTTGGACAACGAGTCTATAATCGTCGTAGAGGACTTGACGAAAGTCTTTGGTGACTTTGTGGCAGTTGACAATGTCACGTTTGACATGAAGAAAGGCGAAATCTTTGGTTTGCTTGGACCTAACGGCGCAGGAAAAAGCACCATCATTCGGATGCTTTCCACTCTGACTAGACCAACTAAGGGCACAGCAACCATCGGTGGCTTTGACGTTGTGAAACAGGATAACGAAGTCAGGAAGCTGGTTGGTATAGTTTCAGAGAAAATGATAATGTACAATCGTTTGACGGCTAGAGAAAATCTCTGGTTCTTTGGAAACCTTTTCGGCATGCAGAAGGAGGAACTTAACAGGCGAATTGACAATTTACTGGAGCTTGTCCAATTGACTAAATGGGGAAAAGCCCAGGTAGGCACGTTTTCGACCGGCATGAAACAGAGAATGAACGTCATAAGAGCACTGCTCAACATGCCGCAAGTGTTGTTTCTTGACGAGCCAACTTTGGGTCTTGATCCTCAATCAACCGTTGAGATCCGCGAGTTCATAAGGAAACTTAACCGGGAGCAAAATACAACCATCCTTATTACGACTCACATGATGGGTGAAGCGGATCTGTTGTGTGATCGTATTGGAATAATTGACCATGGGAAAATTGTTGCTCTCGACACGCCGACAAACCTGAAAAATGCCATCTCAGGCGCAAACACGACAATACTCTCCTTGGAAATCGCTAATCTGACACCAGACCTGCTGGCAACAGTGCGAGCTCTCAAATGCGTGGAGACTGTGTCTCAGGAGAATTCTAGCCACGTGAAGGTTCATGCCCACGGTGATGGCGCTTTTGACAGCATCATAGATGCCGTGCGTGCCAAGAAGGGCAACGTAGTCTCGATGCAGAACATTCAACCTACGCTGGAAGACGTATTCCTGCACATAACGGGTCGTGAGGTGAGAGACAACGCCGATCAGAAGATACCTCTTGCACATCATCGGCGCTTAGGTCACGGTTTTGGCGGTGCATCTCGAGGAAGGGGGCGATGAAAATGCGTGGAAAAGCGTTAATGTCAAACAGCCTACGCATCGCTTGGAAAGACTTGATGGAACTATTCCGAAACAGATTAGGCCTAGTCATGCTTGTTCTGATGCCCATATTCATGATGGGCATGGTCGGCTACATATTTCCATCCAATAACTCATTAAACCACGTGTCAGTAGCATTGGCTAATCAGGATGCAGGTTTCGGCGGGTCTACCGTCGGAAGCCAAGTTTTCCTCACTGTCTTGAACGGAATCAATAACCAGATAGGTATGCTGGACCTTTCTAACGCTACGAAGCTCGATGCGTTAAAAGAGTCGGTTCAGAAAGGCGAGATCCAAGGCGGCATAGTCATACCCAGCAACTTCACTCAATGTATATTGAGCGGCCAGCAGGGAACCTTAATTATTGTGACCGATAATTCTAACCCGCAGATGTCAGCCGCTATGCAAGGCGCATTGACCGCTGTGTTCCAGCAGATGGGCACAATGTTAGCCCAGAAGAATGTCATGGCGCTTAACCCGGCGATCAACGCAACCAGCGCCTTAGCAATAGTGCAGCCATACAACATTAAGGTGGAAGGCGTCGTTTCCGGGCATTCTAGCTACTTTGACTTCGTTGCTCCAGGCATAATGGCTATGACGGTTATGATGAGCGTCATGACAGGTTTGCCTGCGGCCATATCTCAGGAGAAGGAAGTCGGCACCCTAGACGGGATGATGGTAGCACCGATCAACAGGCTCTCCATCATCGTGGGCAAGACTCTTGCTCAAACCGCAAGAGGTCTGCTGCAAGGCGTGCTTATACTGATGTTGGCCTCAGTCCTGTTTGGGGTTTCTATTCAGGGAAGCATCCTGCTTGTCTTCGGCCTACTGTTGCTCGGTGTGTTCAGCTTCGTAGGCCTAGGCGTCGTGCTCACGTCATTTGCCAAGGATCAAGAGACAGCGATGATGGTCATGATGACACTCATGTTTCCAATGATGTTTCTAAGCGGCGTATTCTTCCCAGTACAGCAGATGCCATGGTACATGCAGAGCATATCCAAAGCTTTGCCGCTTACTTATGTGGCTGACGCCTTGAGAAAAGTGATGGTTCTCGGCGCTGAAATACCGCAAATAACCACTGAACTTACGGTGCTGATATCGTTCGGAGCAGTCATGACGGCAATAGCAGTGCCAGTTTTCAAGAGAGCAATGACCAGATAAGAACACCATAAATGAACGCGTGGTTCTAGTTACACTCTATGCTATACACGCGCCCTTCTTCCATACGCTCACTCTCTCCTCCTGTGTGGTTGGTTGATTGGGGTAAAGTTTTATCCCAAACCGTGCTCGAATAACAGTTTAGGTGCACGGCTTTGCAGTGTGAGGTGTGCGGTCGTCAAATAATGGGCAAGCCTTACAAGACTATAATCGAGGGCGCACGGCTAGTGGTATGCAGCGAATGTGCGAAGCTTGGTTCAATAAGCTGGGAACTGAAGACTCCGGGAATAGCAAAACCGGCCACCAAAGTCAGAAAACCACCGAGGGAACAGATTAAAGTTCCAGCGAAACGACAACTCCCCCTAGAACCTACTCTAGAATTGGTAGAGGACTTTGGCAAACGTATACGCCAAGCAAGAGAAACGCAAGGACTGAGCCACGAAGATTTGGGCAGAAAGCTAAATGAAAAGGTCTCGGTGCTTAAGAAGTTAGAAAGCCAAAAAATGAGACCCGACAACAAACTCGTGGAGAAGCTTCAGCACGTGTTGAAAGTCAAGCTTCTCGCCCCAGCCACGTAGGAAAAACTCCCCAAGCAGCTCATGGCTGCAGCCTCTCCGTCGAGAACCTTCACGTTGGGAGACTTGATAAAAAGCAAAGAAAAGGCGGAGGCAACAAAATAACAAAAGCCATCATAATACAACGACGCCTGAGGAATGAGCCGAGCAGTCTGAAGGAGCTCAAGAGCTTAGCGGAAGCCGCTGGATACGCTGTCGTCGCAGAGGTTGAACAGGTACGCGAGGCAGACTCGCGTTTTCAGGTCGGAAAAGGCAAGGTAGAGGAGATCGCACAACTAGTGAAAGAGCACAACGCGGAGAGGCTTATCTTTGACAACGACCTTAAACCCGTCCAAGCCTACAACATCGCCAAAGAAACGGGTGTGGAAGCAACAGACCGTTTTCAGCTGATTCTCGAAATATTCACTCGCAGAGCCTCGACAACCGAGGCTAAGCTCCAGATCCAACTGGCTAGGCTCCGCTACGAGTTAGCCCACGCAAAGGAAAAGGTTCGGCTTGCGAGGATGGAGGAGCAGCCGGGGTTTATGGGGTTAGGAGCGTACGAAGTGGACTTGTACTACGAAGCCGTGAAGAGACAAGTGCACACGATACAGGAGAAGCTGAAGAAAATCGAGAGTAAGCGGGGTTTACACAGGAGGCGAAGGCTGGAGTCTGGTTTCTCATCTATCTCGTTGGCGGGTTATACCTACGCTGGTAAGAGCACCCTTTTCAACACGTTGGTCAAGGAAGATGCCCCAACGGGTAGAGGACTGTTTACGACGCTCTCTACTACGACGCGGCTCGTGGAGCTGTCTGGAAAACGAGTCTTACTAACCGACACTGTGGGGTTTATCGATCGTCTTCCACTCACGTTGATCGAGGCTTTCCGCTCGACTCTTGAAGAGACAATCTTCTCAGACCTGATACTCCTTATCCTTGACGCGAGTGAGCCGTTGAAGGAGATCGAGAGGAAGCTTTCTGTAAGCCTCGATATCATCCAGAAGATTGAGGCTCATGGAGTTCCTGTGGTGACCGCCCTTAACAAGGTCGACTTACTCTCAGAATCGAAAGTTCATCAAACAATAGAGGCTCTGAAAGATGTTGCTCCGAACATAACTCCCATCTCTGCCCTGCACGATATAAACATCGACCTCCTCAAACAAGAACTATCCAGACGCCTCAAAAACTATGTCCACGCAACCTTTTCTATACCACTTTCGGGCGAAACGCTCTCCTTCCTCTCATGGCTCTTCAACAACACCAACGTGGAAGACGTGAAGTACGAGAACGAATATGCCTACGTTGTGTTCGGTGCATCATCAGACTTCGCTGACAAAGTCCTCGGACGAGTAAAACACTATGGCGGAACAGTTAAAGAGCTTGTCGAGTCGAATAGTTGAGGATCGGATTGCCTAAAGTCGCAGTCCTGAGATGGGGTCATAGACACAGAGACGAGAGATTAACAACGCATGTGGCTCTTACTGCAAGAGCGTTCGGCGCGTCGGGAATGATACTCTCAGACGTTAGGGATGAAAATATCAAGGCAACCATAGAGAAGGTGGTTAAAAACTGGGGCGGACCGTTCTCCTTTCAAACTGGCATGCCTTGGAAAAAGGCTCTGAAAAACTGGAAAGCCGAAGACGGCGTAGTCGTTCACCTGACCGCTTATGGCGAAAACATTCAAACAAGCGACGTGATCCAAAGAATTCAAGCAGCGGGGAAAGACATTCTCGTCATCGTGGGCAGTCAAAAAGTGCCGAGCGAATTTTTCTCTCCCGAGATCTCGGATTTTAACGTCGCTGTCGGAAATCAACCCCACTCTGAATCTTCCAGCCTCGCAGTCTTTCTAGACCGTTTCTTCGAAGGAAAGGAATTAGCGAAGGAATTCAAGAACGCTAGGCTGCGAATCGTTCCCCAAGAACATGGAAAGAAAGTTGCTTCGAAAAGCAAAGTTTAAAAGCCAAACTTGGAATCGATAAAGAGATTTATGCTTCATACGGCTCGTATATTAATAGGTGATAGAGGTATCGCGTGTTGACTTTCGTAGACGACGAAACGTTGGTTAAAGTTGCAGAAGTGTTGGGACAAGAAGAAGCGATTAAGATCATTTCCACGCTAAAAGATGCTGGCGAAATCACGGACGACCAGATAGCGAACAAGACGGGAATACGGTTGAACTCGGTTCGCAAGATACTCTACAGGCTCTATGATCATTCTCTCGTGTCCTTGAGAAGGTCAAGAGACGAGACCACGGGTTGGTTCATATTCCATTGGAAGCTCCAGCCAGACCAGCTTGAAGGCTTCATCATGAACCAAAAGAGGCATGTTCTGCAAAAGCTGGACACGCGGCTTAGTTACGAAAAGAATCACGATTTCTACTACTGTGGCACCCCGGGATGCAAACGACTTCCCTTTGAAGAAGCCGTAGAACTGCTCTTTCGGTGCCCCACGTGTAACAAGCCGACGATGCACTTCGACAACGGTAAGATAATCGATGTTTTGTCCCGAAAAGTTGGCCAGTTGAGGAAGGAGCTAGGTGAATAGACGGTTACCATCCGAGAGAACCACGCTAAGACTCCTTAAGCAAGTTGGCTGCCCGAAAAGGGTTGTAGACCATTGCAGAGCAGTCGCAAATTTCGCCGTTGAAATAGCCGAAGCCTGTAGGAAAAAGGGGCTTAAGGTTGATGTCGACTTAGTTCGCGTGGGCGCGCTTTTGCACGATATAGGACGGGCTAAGACTCACAACGTTGACCACGGAGCCGTAGGTGCTCAGATTGCGAGAGAACTGAACTTGCCTGACGCAGTGGTTTTTATCATCGAACGCCATGTTGGCAGCGGGATAACCCTCAGAGAGGCAGAGAGGCTGGGGTTGCCGATGAAGAGTTATGTTCCGAACTCTGTCGAAGAGCGTATTGTGGCTTATGCTGACAAGCTAATTGAGGGTTCGATGCGGGTACCCGTTGAAGTGGCTGTTGAAAGATTCCGCCGAGACCCGGACATCCCAGAGTCTTCTGTTGAACGCTTAAGACAGTGGCACGAAGAATTATCAGTCTGCTTGGAATAGAGGAGCTGAGGTTTTTGCGTGAGACTGTGTTGCTTCAGAAGGTTTACGGCGAAGTTTCTCTGAAGGAGTTTGAAGAGTTTCTCAGGGGGTTTTGTGAGGGGTTGAGGGTTGAGCTAACTGGTTTAAGTGTGACGAAGAGTGGGTGGGTGAAGGTTCTGGTTTCTGGCGAGGATGAGAATGTCGCGCTCTCTTTCTTGGAGAGAGAGGTGGGTTTGGCTCCTATCGCTGTCGAGAATGTTGAACGATTCTCTGTTCTACATGGAAGAGTTGCGCTTTCTGGACAAAATAGGGA
>CAZPDY010000032.1:0-8991 GCA_964585455.1 uncultured Candidatus Bathyarchaeia archaeon
GCTAGGCTCAAAGAGTGACTATTCTTGGCAAAGACGGGCGCAGCCACGGCATCTATAGACTCCAGCGACGGATTAGCATGGAGCCTCCACGAAATCAGCCGCGCCAGCAACGTGGGCTTCGCAATCGACGCGCTGCCTATCGCCCCAGAAGCCCTAGAATTCGCAGGAACGCATAACCTCGATCCCTTGGAGCTGAGCTTCTACGGCGGCGAAGAATACGAACTAGTCGTCATAATCGACCCTAAACATTGGAGAAAAGCCGAAGAAGCGATAACGCAGGTTGAGGGCAACCTGATTAAAATTGGTAGGGCAACTGTGAGTCGAGCAGTCTTTCTCAAATGGAAGGGCAAAAGGGTCGCAATAGAGGCTCGAGGATACGAGCATTTTAAGCAGAAAGGAGTGACTACGAGTTGATTCAATCGTGTGATGTCGGAAGCCTTCCTCTTACAGGTGCCTTAGACAAGCTGCAAGAAGGAGCAAATCACTTCACAGCAACCTCCAACACTGACGCAGCTAAATCCTTCGAACAAACTATCATCAACGCCTTCTTAGACAAACTAAAAGCAGGCATCTCCATCCCCGCCTATCCCCAATTCCGCGACATGAACGAAATGTTTCTCTCCACCTTCGAAGGCTTAGAAAAAACAAAAGGCGGTTACGTGGAGACCAAGCATCTCGCGTTGAAATCGGGACAGGGAAAAATCGCAGAAGTGGCAGCCATAGAGAGAAACGCAGGAAAAATCCTCGCAAACACAGGCAGCCCCTTCCAGCTTAGAATATGCCTCACCGGACCCTACACGCTAGCCTCATTCTTCCCCCACAGGAACCGCCACACGTACAGCCAACTGGGCACGGTGCTCGCAGAAACCCTAGCCAGAAGCATCTTCGCCGCAAAAGGAGGCAGAGTATCCCTCGTCTCCATCGACGAACCGCTCTTCGGCATGATTGACGACCCCTTAATCGACAGGGGCACCGAAGGAAGGGAAAACCTGCTCGCGGCTTGGGAACACATCACCCACGTAGCCCACAGTAGAAAAACAGAAACCTGCATTCACCTACACTGTACTTCGGACGACTTGTTCTGGGCAGTCGAATCGCTCAGAATCGTAGAATCCCACGTGGACGACTCCCTCTACGAAATGAAAAAGACGAAGGAGCTTTTAGAAAAAGAGGACAAGCAACTCAAGGCAAGCGTTGCCATCACTGACTTTGACCGACTGATAGAGGATAAGATGGGTCAGAGGGCTTCTGACGAAGCAGTCGCCGACGTTTGGAAGAGCATTTCGAAGCAAAAGGTGAGCCCTGAAGCTTTTCTGGAGAGCGTTGACGTCATGAAGAAGCGGCTCTCGAGAATCGTCGAGCGGTTTGGCGTTGAGAGGGTTGCGTTGGCTGGTCTAGATTGTGGGTTGCGGGGCTTTCCCACCTATGCTTCTGCGATTGAGTGTTTGAGGCGTGTTTCGAAGGCTGTGGGATGAGAGTTTTTCCGCAAAGTTTATATTATCAATGACGATATCAAGTGCGATATCAAAGGTGATATTGCCTGTTTAGACATTTGATGAGGCACACTGCCATGGTTCCAAAGGGGTTCCTACGTTTCTACGTGCTCAAGCTCCTCAGCGAAAAACCCATGTCGGGCTCGGAGATAATTCAAGAGATAGAGAACATCAGCGGAGGGCACTGGAGGCCCAGCCCGGGCTCCATCTACCCCTTAATGTCATGGCTGCAAGACGAAGGCTACGTCAAGGAAGTCCCAGCCGAAGAGACGGGAATGAAACGCTACACTCTGACAGATCAGGGCAAAAAGTTCCTCGAAGAACACATCAAAAGAAAAGGGGAAATCCGCAAACGGTTTCAGTTCTTCGGTCCTCCATTCTTTGGACCGCCTTTCTTCGACTTCTTCTGGCATGAAATAGACCCGAGGGGTGCCAGTGAGTTGCGAGATGTAAGCCAGAGACTGCTGAAAACAGTGTGGGATCTTCGAGATAACCTGCGAGACAACTATTCAGAGACCGTGATGAACGAAGCAAAAGTTGTGCTAGAAGAAGCGGCTAAGAAACTCGATGAGATTAACAAGAAGTTGCAAGCATAACTCTTACGGAGAGAAAAAGTGGATGGAAGAGGTTATCCTTGCCAAGGGTTTGACAAAGGTCTTCAACAAATCGCTCGTGGCAGTCGACCACGTGGACTTCGGCGTGAAGGAAGGCGAAATCTTCGGCTTCTTGGGACCCAACGGCGCTGGCAAAACGACTACTATCAACATGCTCATAACCGTTCTAAAACCCACGGAGGGAAACGCAACGGTGTGCAATTACGACATAAGAAGGCAGTCGAGCGAAGTTAGAAGCTGCATAGGAGTAGTGCCGCAAGAGTACACAGCTGACGAAGACCTCACAGGGTACGAGAACATCATTCTCTGCGCAGACCTCTACGGCATCCCGAGAAAAGTGTCCAAAGAAAGGGCGAACGAACTTTTCGAGCTGGTGGAGCTTTCGAAGTTCAAGGACAAGAGGGTCGACACTTATTCTGGAGGTATGAGGAGGAGGCTTGAACTGGCTTGCGGGTTGATAAACCGACCGAAAGTATTGTTCCTAGACGAACCCACCCTCGGCTTAGACGTGCAGACTCGGGCTGCCACTTGGGGCTACATTGAACGTTTGAAAGAAGAATTCGGCATGACTCTCTTCATGACCACCCACTATCTGGAAGAAGCAGACAACCTCTGCGACAGAATAGCCATAATCGACCATGGCAAAATAATCGCCCTCGACACACCGGACTCACTGAAAGAAAGTCTCGGCGGCGACATAATGACACTGACAATAGAACAAAAAAGCGCTGACATAACCAGTTTGATAGAAGCAGCGCCGAGAGTGAAGGAGGTTAAGAAGCAAGATAGCACTTACAGGGTCAAAGTAGAGAACGGCGAAGAAACCGCGCCGCAGATACTGAACTTGCTCATAGAGAAAGGCTACAAAATAGCCAAGCTTTCTCTGGCAAAGCCGACGCTCGATGAGGTTTACCTCGAGTACACGGGCAGGTCGATAAGAGAAGAAGAGGGAACTTCTGGTACGATTTCTAGCAGAAGGATGACCATGAGGAGGGCGAGACACGGATGACCGCGTCGAATCAGAACTCAAAGAACCCCTTGCATGGACTCTGGGCTCTAACAAACAGGGAGCTCAAAAAATGGTACAAAGAACCCATCATCCTCTTCATGTCAATAGTCCAGCCGATCATATGGATGGGACTCTTCGGCAAAGCCATGAACATAGGCTCCATTTTCACGAGCGCACAATTACCACTCCAACTGCCACCAGGAACCGACTTGCAGAGCATCTCAAACTACATAATGGAGCAGACCTTTGGAACTTCAGATTATTTCTCTTACATGTCAGTTGGAATACTCTCTTTCGTCGTCCTGTTCACGGCCATGTTCAGCGGCATGTCAATAGTCTGGGACAGACGGCTGGGCTTCCTGAACAAAGCCCTGAGCACACCTATAGCGAGAGGCTCGATAATCTTCTCCAAGGTATTCTCAGCAGTAGTTAGATCACTCATACAGGCGAGCATAGTGCTGCTAGTAGCCTTCCTGCTAGGGCTACAGGTGGGTTCAAGCTTCACTGTGTTCAGTCTTCTCGGAGTGTTCGCAGCCTTGTTCCTCGTCTGCATCGGACTCTCGTCAATATTCATACTCATAGCCATCAGGTCGACCAGGTGGGAAACACAGATGGCTGTCGTGAACCTACTCAACCTTCCGCTACTCTTTGGAAGCAACGCGCTCTTTCCGACAAATCAGATGCCCGATTGGCTACAAGCCTTTGCCAGAATAAACCCGATAACCTACGTCACAGACGCAACTAGGCAACTCATACTCTTCCAAACAGACATGACGCAGCTGATGTTTGACTTCGCGTTCCTCGCTGGATTTGCATTAATCTTCTCAACCATCGGCCTCGTGCTATCCTGGCGATACCTGTCGAAGTAGCCTCCCCTCATTTTTCTAACCTAAAAACGCATTGTTTCAATCATATGACTTCGAGAAGTAAGCTTAATGTTACAGCCGGACACTATTATTATTAGAACAGACATGAAGAAAAGCATCGCCAGCTATTCCACAGTTCATGAAGCTCTGCTTTACGAAAAGCTGCCCGGAAGCAAGGTTAGATGCAGCGTATGTGAACGCAGATGCACGATAGACGTGGGGGAAAGAGGTTTCTGCAAGACCAGAACAAATATTGACGGCAGACTGCACACACTCGTCTACGGCGATATAAGCGCCATAGAAAGCCGTCCAATCGAGATAAAGCCCTTCTTTCACTATTGGCCGGGTTCAACTGCCCTCACGTTATCCACATGGTCATGCAACTTCGATTGCCCATGGTGTCAAAACTCCCACCTCTCCAAGGTTGAACCAAACCCAAGCAACGCCATTTTCTATCCGGTTGAGACAATCGTGGAGCTGGTTGCGCGTCGAAGAGATGAAGGGTTGTGTATCAGTTTTCAGGAGCCGACTCTTCTTTTAGAGTGGGCTGTTTCTCTGTTCAAAGCTTCTAGCCAAAGAGGACTCTACGGTTGTTACGTGTCAAACGGCTATATGACCTCAAAAGTTCTGCAGCTACTTCAAAACGCGGGGATGGACGGCTTAAAAATCGACGTGAAAGGAGACGCCGAAACCTACCAGAAATATTGCAACGGCATTAACGTGGAGAAAGTTTGGAAAAACGCCCGAGAAGCTAAGAAGAACGGGCTTCACGTGGAAATCGTAAACCTGCTGGTCAGCGGCGTAAGTGACGATGAAGCCTGCATCGAAGAAGTAATAGAGCATCATTTGAAAGGGGTTGGACAAGAAACGCCCCTGCATTTCACTCGATACTATCCAGCTTACAGGTTCGACAACCCGCCCACAAAGATAGAAACTCTAGAAAAAGCCTACACAATGGCAAAGAAGGCAGGCGTCCAATATCCCTACGTCGGAAACGTTTTTGGGCACAAGTATGAAAACACGTACTGCCCAAACTGCAACGAAACCCTGATTCAACGCTTTGGATACTCAATACGAAAGTACAACGTTACGCGAGAGAATACATGCCCAAAATGTGGACACCCAATTGTCATCAGGGGCAGTTACGTCAGAAAGCCGAGAGCATACTTCATCGCCTAGAATTCTCCTCTGAGGCTGTTCTCTGTGAATCAGGGCGCTTGTTGACCCTGCATCAACATCTTCTCAATATTTTCTAACCGCTTCTCGATAGCCTCCAGCCGATTAAAGATTTGTTTCAACACCCGTCCCACATCTTCTGCTGGAAGACTGGGCAGGGGAGGTGGTGAAGGCCATCTCCAATCTTCTCTCCTCTCAGGTCTCTTTGGCGTTGTCGGAGGATAGACTACTGCTTCTTTCTTCTTAGCCATAAACCTCACACAGAGATGCTTAGCGAGAAGAGTTATAAAAAATGTCGCAGTAGACATGAATTGTCCATTCCAAGCATTCGATTTCATTGTGCTCTTCGATGCGTTGTTTACGTTTGTAAAAGCGTGAAACTTATTAAAGGGATAAACCTACATTTTAATCTCGTGTCGGAACCCTAAATTTCGGGCGAGAAACCATCTAGACACGCTTTTTACGGTTGCCAGCACCAGTTTTTGCAGTCTTTTCTTTCTGGTTGCCTTCCACCTCAATCGACGTCGACTTCTCCAAACCCTGAATGTCTGCGCCGGGATAGTTCCTCTCAATCTCTCTTCTGAGCCCTTTGGTGTTGACATCGCCGTACCTCTTGACGTAAATCAGAGGTCTACCATCCTTATCATACTTAACCGAGATAGAATAACCCGAAGCAATCTCAACAGGCTCAGGCTCCGTCAGAATGAACCTCTCAGGCTCATCCAAATCCAAATCAGGAATACTCTTTCTCTGCTTTCTCTCTTCCAAGCTCTCAACATCCTCTCTATGAAAAAAGAGTTACCTGCATTAAAGTATTGTTTCTCACTAATTAAGATTTCTCTTACGACGCCACAGTCTCGTTCAGTGTTTCATCAGTTTCTCTTCGTACTGCTTCAAGTATTCAGCTGCTTCTCCGATGTCCATGAAGAGTTTGTCGACTCTTTCCACGTCTTTTACGGTCACTTGGTTTCGGTTAGCGGTCTTTGCGTTCTGGGCTGCCAAGCTTAGGAGTCCCACGGCGTATCGTAGGGAACTTTTTGAGCCGACTTGGGTGAGTTTCTCCAGCGCTGTTTTCTCCATCTTGATTTTTTCTTCTTCGCACCTTATGCGGAGGATTTCTCCGATGCTTTCGGCGTCGTATTGGCGTGTGGCGATTATCACCGCGCGGTCTATGAGGTCTATGGGAAAGCCCAGGGGGCTTTTCACGTCAGTCCCGCGGATTCGTGCTACTCCACGGTTTGTGGCAAGGATGATTATCGGAACGAGCTCGCTCTCTATCGCCCTTCCGAGAAAGCTGAAGGCTTCCAAGTCCAATAAGTGCGAGTCGTCGATGAAGAGCACGCCGGGGTGGATGAAGGCTTTGCCCTCGTCTACCCACTCTTTAACCTGCTGGTCGACGGCTACGCGAATCTCCGAGTCCAATTCTTTAGATTCGGCGCCCCCGAAGAACATGGAGAACAAGCCTCCTGAGGAGCGGCTTCGAGCGTTGAGTTCGTCCAAGTCTGCGAGCGTTGGGGTGTAGACGAATTCTTTTTCTTTCAGGACCTTGCCATCTGGTCTCGGAATCTTCTGTCTCGTGTCCACATCGTAGGTTTTGCCCTTAGCGCTTTCTGCGCTCAACCCTAAGCTGGCGACTCGTCCACTCTCTGCGTCAATCTGCACGACATGCCCTTCTGAAATGTTCTGCTGTATTATCTGCTGAGCTATCGAAGCACCAGCCTCGATGGATTTCTCTTCGTCCGTTGTCTTCAGTGTTATGCGGACGCTCTCTGGGACTTTTTGGTAAGGGTTGTAAGGATGCGGTGCAGTGGAGATGTTGATGTTCGTGATTTCTCCCTCGTAGATTTTTCGCATTTCGTGGATTTCAACGCCGATGCACTTGCGTATAGCCTCTATCAGAACCTCGGTTTTCTTGCGTTCGCTGCTGTAGATTTCGCTGCCGCTCATCTGGATGAAGGGAACGTTCTGACCCAGTTCTTTCGAGATGGCTATGGCGATGGCAGTTTTGCCAGTTCCCGGTGGACCAGCGAATATGATTGTCTTGCCGCTCAGTTTACCTTCCTTAATCATCTTAACAACGAGTCCAGCGGCTTCGCGAGCCTCCTCCTGTCCAACCATTCCATCCTTAATCTTCGTTGCGTTGCCTTTCTTGTCCAGTCCCAAGCCTCTGATGTGCGTGTGGGCGCCTATTCGCTCAAAACGGAGTATTTTGCCAGTTGGCACTTCTTTTATCGAAGCCACAACATTCAACTCCCTTTGGAATTGACAAAGGCTTCCAAAAACAAACTCGTATATAAATTTTTAATGCCCGAAGACCCAGTTCATTAGTATGGTAGTATCATTTTTACGGGTATTTTGGCTTTATTGCCCTTGTCTTACATGCGTCGACGCATTCGAGGCAATATATGCATTCGGGATGGGTGAACTTTTCAAAGGGCAAGTCTAGGATGGGCACTTTCATGGGACACACTTCCACGCAGCTGCGACATCTTTCCTTCGTACAGTGCACCACGTCTCTCTTCAGCCCTAGAAAACTGAAATAGTTAAGCAGAGCCAAAGTCGCCCCTACGGGACAGAAGTACCTGCACCAGCTTCGGGGAACCAAGACCGCGAACACTATGACGAGTCCCAGTATAAACAGGCGAACCCAGAATAGGGGTGAGAAGGCAGCTACGACGCTGATGTCTTGGTAGGGTGTTTGGAAGGAAATGGCTCTCGACGCTATGGTGGGCAGTGCCCCAAACAACGTGTCGTGGGGGCTCAACACGTTAAAAGGTGCCTGGGCGAAGACTCCCAGAGCGTCCTTGTAGCTTCTTCCAATGCCCATACTCAACGTGACTGCCAATGTTACGCTGATGAACAAGACGGCTCCGAGGATGATGTATTTTAGGTAAACCATGCTCTCATGCGTTCTGGGCGAAATCTCCATGTGCTTCCTCTTTACGTAGCCAAGCAGTTCTTGGACAAAGCCGAAGGGGCAAACCCAGCCGCACATCATCCTACCTAGAAGCACTGCGGTTATGAGGAAGGCTGCGAGGGGGAGCAGTGGGAAAGTCGGTTCCCAGAGCATGTACTGCATAACCGCGAAAGCGTCTCCAACATCTGTCACGGGGCTTCCCTGGCTCTGCAGAACTGGGAGGACGAGAGGTAGAGGCTCGAAGCCGAACAAGACAGCGTTGAAGAGCAAGAAGAAAACGAGTAGGCTGATTATTCTCAGGGTTCTTATGCGAAAAACTATGCGCCTTAAGTTCACCAAATCTGCAAGGTTCTCCTCTGCTGCTTGTGTTTTTATGAACGTGAGTTTAAGTGGCATAAAAAGGTTTCATAAAAAGAACAGTTAAGCAGTGCTGCACCATTCTGTCAGACTACGCTGTGGAACCCTGCCAACCTTCACTTTTTCAGCCTCTTCTTCTCCGAGGAGTCTGAGTTGACCGTAGACTCCATCGTAGCCTGGGATGACTTGGGCTTTTTCCTCTCTCACTCTTACGACGGCTTCGGCGATTCTCGGCTCCACAACCTCAGCCATTTCCTCTAGGGGCGTGTCGATCAGCACCGTGTATTCGTTCCCAAATTTCGCTATCAACGTGTTGTAAACGTCCCAGACGTTCTGTAGGGCGGGAGAGGACGCGCCTAAAACGGTGGCGATGATTTCTGAGAGGGGCAGCAAGTGCATGTAGCCGATGGTATTCTGCGGCTTAGAGCCTGCTGGTCTGTCGGCAAGCTCTTCTACTCGTTGCTCAACCCCCTTCGTTAACGTTCTGCGACATACTGGGCAACGGTTGTCGAATTTTATCGCTTCTTGGGGCGGCAAGGACACGTTGCAGTTTCTGTGC
>CAZPDY010000033.1:0-8958 GCA_964585455.1 uncultured Candidatus Bathyarchaeia archaeon
CGCCCGCGTCGTCCCTAGATTCTTCCATTCTCTTTTACGGCAGTCACGAGTCTCTTGAAGCCGCCCTCGGCGCCTGTTTCTTCGATGACGTTCCCGGTGACCACCACGTCTGCGCCCGCCGCAACAGCAGCCTTAGCTTGTTCGCAATCCCGGATTCCGCCCCCGACTATCAAGGGGACGTCTATAACGTGTTTTACCGCTTTAATCATAGCTGGCGGAACAGGTTTGCTTGCCCCGGACCCAGCTTCCAAGTAGACGAATCGCATGCCAAAGTACTGCGCAGCCAACGCGTGCACTGCGGCAAGCTCGGGCTTTGTGTAGGGAATCGGAACGGCTCTTCCCACAATGCCTGCGGTTCCACCTTCTCCCACGATGATGTAGCCGAGGGGAAGTGCTTCTAAACCATATTTTTTAACCATGGGAGCGCCTAGAACCTGAGCGCCGATGAGGAAGTAGGGGTCGACCGAGTTTAGTAGCGACATAAACCAAATAGCGTCGGCATGCTTGCTGATTCCAGTTACGTTGTTCGGGAACAAGATTATGGGGATTTTTGTTGCTCGTTTAATGGTTTTTACAACGCTGTCAAGGTGAGTTGTGGAAGAGGATGTAGACCCACCCACCATAATGGCTGTCGTTTTACATTCTTCCGCTTTCTTAGCCAATCGAGAGGCAAAAGAGGCTGTCACCTTTTCTGGGTCGATGAGAGTGAGGTGGATTGCGCCCTCTCCTCGAATACGGGCAAGAATATATTCTTCCACGGGACCTACCATATGACCCCCTTTACTGTGTTGCAGCTGCACTTTTCTGCGCCTTCCTCTCACTGTAGTATTTGTCGGTGAACCTGCAATAAACATCAATATCCTTGTAGGACTGTTTAATGGGTAACTCGTCGGTTAAGCCACAACTTCCACAGCGTACCACGGCCTTTTCACTCTCTTTTGTTAGCTCAACGCGTATAGCCTCTTTACCACAGCGGGGACAGAGAAACACTTGTGGCAAACGTTTCTTTGGAATGCGGACAGCTTTTCTCCGTCTCCTTCCCATCCTCGCACCTCTTTTCCCTAATTCCTACGTTCTTATTCCTTAAATACTTACCCAAAAGCAGAAGAACCCGAAGGCGGAGACACGCTTGAGGCTTCGCGAGGCATCACCAAGTCTGCGATGTCCACGCTTTGGTCAAAAATCCTGAACATAGACGACGCCGCAGCTAAGATGAGGGGCACCGTCTCTGAGGGTTGTTTCTTCGCAGCTGATTCTATGTCTTGAAGCATATGTTCAACGTTCGTTCTTTCGTCTCGTACCTCTTCAGCTAGAATAACGTCATGCTCAAAGAACGCCTTCAAAGCTTTCTCTTGAGCCTCAAAGACCGCAGAGTGAAACTTGGCAATCAATTGCGAGACTTCAGCAGCCTTCTTGTCTTTCAACGCTGAGGCTTTATATGCTAGTTCTACAGCCCTGTCCCCTATTGCTTCAACCAAGCTTGCGCACAAGCGATAGTCGAGGCAATCGATGGAGGGAACTCCTAGTTTCTCGCCCAAGCTGGGGTTTTGGATGATAGTTCGCAACGTACGCACTAGGAGGAAGTAGAACCTGTTCGTTTCGACATCGCGGGCAATCACGTTTTTGGCTAGATGTACGTCGCCTTCCAAAAAAGCCCTCGCAGCGTCTCGGTGCATGCTGGCGGCAATATTGTATTCACGCCTCAAGACCATCCCAGGAGAAGACGACGCTGGTTCCAGAAGACATTGCAGAACAATGCTGCTGTAATTTTCTTCCACAATCTCTAAGCCAACGAGGTGACTGGAAGTCTGTTTGACCAGTTCTCTTTCCTCAGGCGATATGCGGTTCTTAGCCTCCACGTGGATTACGTCGTAGCCGAGCAAGTACCTGCCCACGATTTCCCTGTCCAGATATTGTGAAGGCTTCAGCAAGACGCTGAGGGGTTTACGATCGACGTCTTGTTGTGGGTTGAGGCATAGCCGCCCATCGGTGGACTCTGATACCGCTAAGACTGCGCCCTTGCCGAGCCCGACACGCTCTGCCCACTCCTTGGGTAACGAAACAAAAAATGTACCACTGTTGGTACACTGAACCTTACGAAGTACCATAGCACAGCCTCAGTTCGAAGTCTAAAACAGTGGACAGATATATAGATATGGGTGCCAAAAATCAAGGTGGAAAGGAAGATTATAATGTGTATAGACTTCTTGCAAACCTTGGAGCATGGCAACAGCAAAACTCAAACACTTGAAGGGACTATATGCTTAAGGGAGAAATCACCTAACAACCAACATCGTGGAGATGACTTGAATTGAGCGAAATTGAGAGAGTTCAGCAAGCAGTCTCCTTTTCGCTCACAGCCGGTTATCATCTCGACAAAGAAGCGTACGCCCTTCTGGCGACAATTTCAAGAACAGAAGACCCCATGAAGCTAGTCGAAGCGGTTTTAAAAAAACTCGAAAGACTCGGAGAGAAGCCGCTATTTATTACCAAGAGCTTCCTCGAAGAAGCAGCTAAAGAAACCTTTCTGGGGACGAAGGAAGCAGGAACACATATAATCTCCCTCCCGCAGGAACCTGCCTTGACCACAGAAAAATCCCAAGGCGCTTTCTACTCACACGCAAAAGACATCACAAAAGACATAAAAGTATTGGAAGACCCTACCGGAAAAATCTGCACCACTGGTTCCATAGATGAATACCTGGAGTATTTCCAAGATCGGTTTAAGCGAATAAGAGCGTTGTTGCGAAAACGCATGGACTCGCGGAACGCTGCGTCGATAAAGGAGGCGTTCCGGGCAGCTTCTCGGTCAAAGATCAAAGTATTCTGTATGGTCACGGACAAGCATGAATCAAAATACGGAGTCTTCCTAAGAGTCGAGGATTTGGAAGCCAGCGCTACCGTGCTCGTCCCTCAGAATGCGCCGACGGAACTTTCGGAGAAGGTAAGCATGCTGTTACCCGACCAAGTCGTGTGCTTAGGCCTTCTGAAGAGTAAAAGAAATTTGTTGGTCGTCGAAGAGCTCATCTTCCCAGATATTCCTCAGACTAAACCTAGGAAGGCAGATGAGGCAGTTTATGCTGCGCTCGTTTCCGACCTTCACGTTGGAAGCCGAGAGTTCATGCGTGAGGAATTCAACCGCTTCGTGCTGTGGCTCAACGGAAAGTACGGAGATGAAAGGTATAAGGAGGTTGCCAGCCGAGTTAAGTACGTCGTCATCGCGGGTGACGTAGTAGACGGCATAGGCATCTATCCCAACCAAGTAAAAGAACTGGCCGTGCGAGACGTCTTTAAGCAATACGCGTTGGCAGCAAGGTTCATCGAACAAATCCCAGATTACGTAGAGGTGATAGTTATCCCCGGAAACCACGATGCCTCAAGAAAGGCTTTGCCACAACCGGCCATCCCGAAAGAGTATGCCGAACCACTGTACGAGGCACGAAACATCTTATCGTTGGGAAACCCAGCAACAGTATGTATCCACGGCGTAGAGTTTCTCATATACCATGGACGAAGCCTAGACGACGTCCTAGCCACGGCGACAAACATGGACTTCCACTCGCCCGAAAGAGCCATGCGCCTATTGCTCCAAGGCAGGCATCTGGCACCCACGTACGGCCAGCGCACCTCGATCGCGCCTGAGAAGCGAGACTTTCTCGTGGTAGAACGGGTTCCAGACGTCTTCCATACGGGCCACGTGCATGTGATGAAACATGAGTTTTACAAGGGAACCCTCATGGTTAACTCAGGCGCGTGGCAGAGACAAACCAGCTATCAGCGAAACCTGGGGCTGAACCCTACGCCAGGCGTAATCCCGACAGTGGACCTTCAAACGCTTAATGTTGTACCCTTAGATTTCACTTAGTTTTACTGAGTTTCACTTTTAAACAGTCCGGAGTGAAATCACCTAACTGCCCCAAATGGTCATCTTTCGCGTAAACTTCCCTGAAAGGGGTTCGTGGTATCGCGAGGCTAATCTTCTTCGTACGCCCGTAGCGTCCTCTACTTATTACCCTCGAGTTTAGGAGCCCGATTGAATCGAGCTCACTTATGAGCCCGCTTACTCTTCTTTGAGTCAGAGGTGAAACCCCGACCGCCTCGCACAGCTCAGCGTACACCTCGTATATGTCGCCCGTGATGGCGGAGAAAACGTTGGCTCTTCCGAGAAGGTAAACGCTGTAGAGGACGAACTTTGAGTGTAACGTAAGGTTCGTGAGGGCATCAATCACCCTATCGTGTTCGATTCGTCTTTCGGCCTCTCTAACGTGGTCTTCAGTGATTATCTTCGCGTTCTCTCTCTCTGCTATTTCGCCCGCCACGCGTAGCAGGTCGAGGGCGCGTCTTGCGTCTCCGTGCTCAGCAGCTGCCAGAGCAGAACACAGGCTTACGGCGCCGTCGAGTAGCACGTCGGTAAGGAAGGCTAATTCTGCTCGTTCTCGTAGAATGTCTAGAAGCTCGGAGGCGTCGTAGGGTCTGAACACTACCTCCTCCTCGCTCAAGGTGCTCAGGACGCGGGGTTCTAGCAATTCTTTGAAGCGTAGGTCGTTCGATATTCCAACGATAGAGACTGTACCATTGCGAAGAGCCTCGTTCACCCTCGTGAGTTCGTACAGAAGCACGTTGCCCCTAGCTTTTATCAACTCGTCGATCTCGTCTAAAACGACAATGAGCGACAGGCTCTGAGTCTCTAAGCCTCTCCTAAAACGGTCGAAAACTTCGCCCACGGCGAGTCCGGTGAAGGGAACATGAATGTTCAAGGCGTCGCACAGGCTCGTGAAAACCCTGTATTCTGTCCCTTTCAGTCTGCAGTTCACGTACACTGTTTTAACTGGTGCGCCAAACTCTGCTGCTTTCTGTTCTAGCCGGTTTAGCACGTACTTCATCACGGCGGTTTTGCCCGTGCCGGTCTTTCCATAAATGAAAATGTTTGAGCATCTTTCTGTCTTCAGCATGGGGGCGACGATCATGCCCAAATGTCTTATCTGCTCTTCGCGATGGGGTAGTTTTTCGGGAATGTAGTCATGGCGGAGTACATCCCTGTCCTTGAAGAAGAAGCTGTTGTTTAAGAAACGGTCGAATACTTTATCAAGCGTATCTGCTTCCGTCATGACAATGAACTTTCTCCCTTCGACAAACGCACTCGCAAAACCTTGGTTTCAAGTGGAAAAGATAAGTAATCTCCTACAAAAAAATTGAAACTTACTCCAGAAACTGAAAGAAGCTACAGTGTTCTTTAACGTTTTTATAGAAGAGGAGAAAAGTATCCACACACCCCTATTCTTCCTGTGGAATACTCTTTAGAATTATGTTGTATTTTTGGTTTAGGTTAAAATAAACATACTCTGATAAGTTAAGTTTATCAAGACACTTTAAAGCTTTCACTCAAGACTTTTAGAGCAGAAACCCATTTTTGTTCACTAACATTATTGATTTCAAATACCGAACAAAAAAGCAACTGCAGTGGACATATAGGGGGTGGAGGGGTACACATATACGTCGCAAGCGTGTGAAGTGCGTGTGAAGTTTAACGCTTGAATCAATTTTTGTATCGACGTTTTTGACTTTTGTGATTGTTTACGCCTATTTTACTGTGAACACGGACCCCTGCGTTTCCTTTGGAAGTTCGGTGATGACTACAGGCTGCTGTACTTTCGTCTAAGGAAGGATTTTGTGAATACTGTTAAACTAAAATATTTGCAAATTTTGGTGCTTTTGTTCCTATGGCATCGTTTTAGCGTCCTTTTCTTCAAGCATTTTTTCATAACACCTATAACTTGTGAAGTGTTAAGTGTTAAGCTGCCATTTTGAGGTGAAGAGCGGTGCCCAAAAAAAAGCTTCGTGTTGAAGTCTCTGACGAAGAGGGCAATCGATACAGTGTGTGCCTTGAGGGCAACGTTACCCGGAAGAAGGCTACCTGCCTACTCGACATTATTGAGTTGCTCGGCGGCGTACAGGGAGGAGAGGAAAAACAGAGTAATGTTGTGAGCTCTTCCAAGTTTGAGAAGACCCGAGTCATCGTTGAGAAACGCTTTCCTCTGGCATGGTTCTCTTCGAAGGATGTGCTCGAGGCTTATGAACAAGAGTTTAACGAACACTTATCCCTAAGTACAGTATCCACTTATCTATCGAGGATGGCTGATCGAGGTTTTCTCATGAGACAAGGACAATCCAACAAAAGGACATACAGAATCGTGATAGTAGCAACGCAGAAAAAACCGAAATTTATGGAAGAAAGATAAGCAGAATTGTTACAAAAAGATTTACGTAACATTAACTAAATTAGGGTTGCGGAATCTGGAAGCTGGAAGCGTGGAGAATGAACAGTGAAATTAAAGCCGACTTGACAGCGATGAAGGAAACGTTGAGAAGCTACGTCGAGAAAGGACAAGCGATGAGTTTTGAACACGTAAAAGACGAGCCCACTATAGCTGTCAAACCAACACCAGCCAAATTCGTACACCTGAAGGAAACGAAAAGCTGCGACGTACATTTCTACGCAGTAGACTGCTCGACTAGGACTCTCAAGAGAGCTAATAACTGGGGTATATACCTCTTCCGAGTTTCCTACGCAACCGTCATCAACCGCAACGTAGACTGGGATTTCAAAGAGAGGATAGTTACCGTGAAGGGAGACCCGTATGTACGTCGCAAGATCCTCCAAGAAACACGCCTACAGCTAGAGAGTGAGGTAGCCTTGGGGTTACTCCACAAGGCGTGTGAGAACGACTACGTTCTCCTCGACGGCGCCAGCTACTTCGGGGGTGAGAGAAAATTCAACGCGATGCTATACGAGAAATGCGAGAAAGAAGGAATAAAACTGTTTGCCATAAGCAAACAGTCCCCGATGCTCCGCGACGACAGAGGGCGAGACCTTATTGCTGCGACGTACCTGCTGATGCCCAGAGGACGATGGGTCTATTTTCCTGTTAAACGGGCTAATATGCATGAGCATCTCTACGGCGACGTATCTATCATCAAGTTGTGCGAGGACAGTCCGCGGGCTTTTCGATGTGACATAATGAGTTACTTGGTAAGTCAAGATGTGTCGGAGTTGCTCTCTCCCTTATCCACGATCTCGGAAGACCCTCGTTGTCTGGGCTATCCCGTGGTGTTATGGTTGGCGCATGACTTCTCGGGTGTTTCTGAGACCAAGCTCCTTCAGTACCATGCTCAGGTGGAGGAAGAGCTTGAGGAGGCAGGGCTTCTGGATGTACTCCGCCAAGAAGAGTTCGCCTGCAACTTCGTGGATGAGCTCCACGGGGCAAAGTACGCTTTCAACTGGGAGTGGATAGAACGTGTCTAACCACCTAGGTTCTATCAGCGAAGTGAAGGGCGACAAGATATCTTTCTTCCTGAACAAGGGCATAGCCCTCTCCTTCGGGCAGATAGTTCGCATATTCTCTGGTGACTGCAGCTTCTACGCTAGAGTTGTGGATGCTCAGAGCAAGTCTACCCTCGACACTGGAGAACAATTGCGTGAAGCAGAGGGCAAAGAAACTTTCGGTCCCTATTCTTGTTACAGGAACATCGAAGCAATCCTCTTCTTAGAGAGACGAGGCGGTAGGGCTCGGTCTCCCACCTTTAACCCTAATTACATGGACAAAGTGTACCCCGCTTCTGAAGAAGATTCGAATGTTCTGAAGCTTGAAGGAGAGTTGGAAGTAGGGTACCTGCGTTCTGGGGGGCAAACCCTGGGCTCGGTGGGTATAAACAACGATGCAATACCGCGGATGATGGGCATGTTCGGCATGACGGGCTCTGGCAAGACCAACACCGAACTAATGATTAACGCCCAACTCATCGACCACAGCCCCAAGACTGCAGGCTTAATCTTCGATTTTGCGGGGCAACTCTTGGAGGGAAAGGAGATCGGGGGAAAAGGCTTGAGAGACCACCCGCTCTTTCCCACACGCGTCAGTTTCTTCACTACGAAAGAGAAGAAGATGCGCATAGGCCTACACACTCTACTCCCTTGGAAGCTGCAGACCCTTTTCCCGGAGATTGGTTATCCCCAGTACCGCCTCGCCAAGGAACTCCAGAAGAAACTCGGAAACAAATGGATAGAGGACGCGTGCGAAGCCTACGTCGTCAAGGGACACAAGGGAATCACCGAGACGACGGGATACGGCAACAAAACAGTCATCGAAGCATTGATGAGCAAGCTACTGACCCTCGACCCGACCCTCTTTCCACCATCTGATTACAGTTTTATCGACAGCGTCGTCCAGAACATAACCGACGGCGTTACTTGCCTAGTGGACATTTCGGGGATAAGTTCCGAGGAGCAGCAGAGAATCGTTTGCTTGACAGCCACGGGAGTGGCAAACTACTACAAACGAACGTGGGAAGCGCATTATGAAGAATGGCAGAAGCTCCCCACCCTCCTCATAACCCTCGAAGAAGCCCACGAATTCCTCGACCCGAACAGACCCAAAACCATCTTCTCGGCAATCGCTCTAACCTACCGAAAGTACCGCGTGGGGCTGAACGCAGTTACTCCTCGCCCTTCTAGGATCAACCCTGACGTCTTCGCCGAGCTTTGGACAAAAGTCATCATGAAAACAGAGCTAAAGATTGATCGCGACTTTCTCACTCGGAACACTCCTTACCTCGAGTATAGCGACACCGAGGTGAAGATGCTCGACATAGGTGAGGCGCTGCTAATCTCCGAGCCTAAGATTCGCTTTGCCGTTCCAGTGAAAGTGAAATACTACCCAGAATACCTAGAGACCAGAGAGAAAGTCGACTACAACCTGCCGCCTTCGAAGGTTCTGGACACGCTGGATGAAAAAATAAGAAGGCTGCAGAAAGCCGCTGACAGCGTCGATGTCTAGCTCTTTTGTTCGGGCTTCTTGAGGATTCTCTGCATCTCTTCTTTCAAGCGGTACGAAAAAGGGATTTTGTTGGCACTGCGCTCCAGATAACCCCTTTCGTAGAGCTTCTTCATCAGGCGAGCTG
>CAZPDY010000034.1:0-8773 GCA_964585455.1 uncultured Candidatus Bathyarchaeia archaeon
TGTGTGGTTCGCTTTCTGCTGAAAGAGGCGGAGTATGTGCCTTTCTGTTTGGGATGGTGAGCTGTTGTGCGGTACGTTGTGATTTATGATATTACGGATGATAATCTGCGGGCTTTGGTTGCTGAAACCTTGAAAGATTATGGGTTGCAACGTATTCAGTATAGCGCGTTTTTTGGGAGTTTGCGAAGGGATGAACTGAATAGTCTGCTTGTGGACTTGAAGAATCTGATCAAAGACCTGGTTGAGAATGTGCAGTTGTATCCTACCTGTGACACGTGCTTCAAGGGAAGAAAAGAAGTGGGCAAACCGAAAAAGTATGAATTGAAGGAAGAGAAAGACAAGATCGCGTATTTCTAGTCAGCCTCTACTTGGAGGAACAACATGAAGAAGACCAAAGAATCAAGAGAAGATAAGTGGTTAAGAAGTAAGCAGAAGTTGCCTATTTCTGATATTGCTGAACCTTCTGTTTCTGTTACGGACATTAAGCATTACATTTATTGTCCGAGGCTGGTCTATTTTGACAAGGTTTTGCATGCAACGCCCATTTTTGGGTCGCAGCAAGAGGACAGTAAAGAGTTGCATGAAGATTACGTTAAGAAGGAGCTTCGGAGAAAAGACGCTATTTACTATTCATCCGAGTTTGTCGGAGCTGAAAAATTGCTGTTTACTCCGCTAGGCTCCGGTGTGCTTGGACTGCAAGGAAATGTGGACTGCATTATCAAAACGGCTAAAGAGGAATACATTCCAGTAGAATACAAGAATATGAATTCTGATAAGGGCAAGGTCTGTATGGATCATAAGTATCAGTTAGTCGGGTATGCGTTGCTTATTGAAGAGAATTTTGGCACTGTTGTCAAGCGTGGCTTTGTGAATTACCTTCCTGAAACGCTGATCCTGCAGATGGAAATCACGCCCACTATGAAGAGTTATGTAAAAAGAGTTCTAGGACACATCAAACGGATCATCAAAGATGAAGAATTGCCGCCCATACGAGTGGCTAAACAGAAATGCACAGGCGGATGCGGACACAAACAAACATGCCAAGCTATCTGACTCGATAGAAAAATGTTTACATGGTTTTTTTGGATTCCTCTACATCAAATAAGATTGTTACTAGCTTAAAATGACAAACTCAGGAAAGCTACGCGTTAAACCCGAATTTCTTGTCGAGGAAGTATTGAACAAATGCGTCTCCACCCATTACTACCTTCCCCCTAGCATTCTGAGCTGACAGCCACTGAAATCTCCAATCCACTCTAGAGGCTCTAGTAAAGTATCCTATTACAGAATTACAGATAACTTCGTTGATCACGTCATTTAATGAGTCAATTCCCGTGTGGACACAGAAGTTTTGGCCGTTGAGCAATGCGGGTCTCATCAGGTTTTCATCCCGACAAGTACATTTCACCATGACTGGCTTTTCGAGGAAACCGTTGACAACCAAGATATTGCCTTGAACCCATGAGGGAACTTTCAGATCAAACTTCTTTAGAAGCTCTCCTCTAGTCACTGACTCTGATACACAAAGCAGTCCCGTTTCTCTCACACTTACATAACCAAGCACTGGTTTTTCACCGTATATCTTATCGTAAACTACCGGAATACTCCCTGCTCCTCCTCTTGGTCCAGAACTCGCAATTGCCTTTAAGACTCTAGGATCCGTATTTTGGAAAACCGACAAAAGCGCAGAGACGTTTTGAAGAGGCGGAACCAATTTAGTCAATCTGTTTGGCTCCTCTAGCAGACGTCTCAACTCATGCAAATACTTACCAAAGTCTTCGTCAGGATGCAATCTCAGAAATCCTAAAAGGAAACCGCATAACAACTCGCCTGCCTCATTGCTGGTCAAGAACTCACCGTATTCCTCAGGAACGCAAAGCTTCTTTTGAACTATTTCCTCGAGCTGTGAATACCCGATTTCATCGGGAATTTCCTCTGACTTCTCCAAAAGCTCAGGGGGAACATAAGCCACAACGTCGCATGGTCTGTGTCTGGCGCCTCTGCAAAGTCGCTGGATGAAGGTTATAGGGTCTCTCGCTTCGAAAAACAAGCTTGCTACATCAAAGTCAACTCCCACTTCAACAGTGCTGGTGGCCACAGTGATTTCTTTTCTTTCGCGAGCTTTTTTTGGAACAAGCCCACTTATCATACCGACTTTGTCTTCTCCGAACTCGTTTCTTAGCGACTCCCACAGTTGAGCGCAAAAAGCTACGGAGTTAACGATAGCGAGTACTTTAATGAAAGGTTTAGTGGAAGGTGTATCGGATTTGTGGCGTTCATACAGTTCTTTTATGAATGAGGTTGCTTGTTGCGCGCATTCTTTGCCTCCCAGTATCTGATCAAGTGGTTTAAGTAGCAACTTTGTTGGATACCTAATCTGGTGCCCCGTTGGGGAACTATAGACCTTTGCTTTGATTGTTCGTGAAGGTTTGAATAAGCATTCAAAGATATTAGCGACCTTAGAAGGCGTTGCCGAGGAAAGTATGATTTGGCTTATGTTTTTAAGAGGATAAAGTGTGAAGATTAAATTTGCAAGAGAAATTCCAGTATACATATGGAATTCGTCTATTATAAAGATGTTAAAATTCTGGAGAAATCGAAAGATATCTTCACTTTTGTGATAGAATGACTTTGCGAGCAAATTTATTAGCTCAAGGTTTGTTAGAACAATTCGTCTGCCTGGCGAAATGCTCAACATACTTCGAAGTACTGTTCCCTTCGCCATTCCATCTCGCTCTAAGGCTTCACTGTTCGCACGGATAAGAACGTAATCTGTAGTGCCATAGCAATGTTGTAGCGAGTCAGCGCTTAGGGTAGTCACTTTCTTTTTCAGATGATCTCGTATCAACCCTTCAAGAGAAGATGCTTGATCTTCAATCAACTCGTTCGTTGGATAGATTATGACTGCGTCTTTCTTTTCCTTGTCTATTCTTAAAAGATTTGCAAGAGTTTTGCCACTAGATGGAGGCGATGTGACTATCACTAGTTTTTCAGTTGCGTCCCTCACTTCCGCTTGATGAACCATAAGTTTGGTGTCAGATTGGAAGCTAGGAGATGCATTCGAATATTCTATGTACACTGATTTTACATGTAAAGTCTTCATACTAGGCTCGCTATGAGTTGAGGATTCTAGGAAAAAGATTCTCGTTAGGTTTAGCTACCTTATACTTCCTCCGCCCTATTCGCCCATCAAAATAGGGACCTTCAAGTTTCCCATTTGAAAGAACTAATCCATTTGGGAGGACAATTATATTTCCTTCAAGAACTTTAGTTTCAGGTGAAAGATCTGCTAATTGAACTGCGTGACTGGGTTCAAATTTTCCAGAAGTCAATTGAACTTCCTGAAGTTCGTCATAGACAACCCTTGTCGGAGGAGATTTTTTCCCCACTCTTATTATAGAGTTCCCTTTGCCACCTAAAGTAAAAAAGCTAAAAGTTGCCAGTGGCGGGTAGCATAAGTAGGCACCCAGCTTTGGGAAGTTAAGTTTATCCTCTTTTTTGTGGAATATGGACCTCTCCATAGATATCAGTGCAGTCGAGTCAACACTGTTGTACGTGATTTTAACCGGACTAGTGCCGAACTTATGTTGGAGTTCATTGCCAAAGTCATGTTTACTATTGCTAATAATGGCAGATCCTAGCTCTTCAAAAATGCCTGCAGTTGCATACACTTGGAACTCGCCCCGATCTTCTTCGTAGTGTGGAGTTGATCCGCTAGCCACTCTGTGAATGCTATCCAGAGACAAATTCACGGCGTATAGAAGAGTTGTGTTTCCTATTACCCGCGTTGGAACGCCTATCTTAAGCTCTCGAGCAACAGTTGTGAAGAAATCATGGATCGTCGCTGTGGCTTTGAAAATCTTCACTCTCAATCACGGTTTTCGCTTGGCTTTTGGCTTTGGGCCGTACTCACTCAGATTCTTGCCCAAGCTAACTGCGTCCTGATATATTTTTTCTATGAAGGGTTTTGAATACTGAAATTCAGCGACTCTTTCAATGAAACTACTGAGTTCCTTCCTGCTTAATAGGACAACATCATTGCTAAAGGCAGAAAATTTCTTATACTTTTCAAGTATGTCCGCGGTTTTCTCTAGAGGGTCGACCTCACCGAGTTTTACAGCGGAAAGTTCAAGATTATATTCTAGTGGAGTAATTATCTCATCATAGCTTCCCACGATACCAACTATATGATTCACCATGTCTCCCTTAACTCTCGTCTCAGCTCCATAAGACTTGCAAGCCATGAGAGTTTTCAAATATGCTATGAACTCCTCCAATGTTACGGAGTTAAGAGTTACTATAGAAGGTAAAGTTGTTAGAGGCTGAATATTCTCAGTGTATCCTAGCGCTTGCCCAGTTGACTGAGTTACAGAATCTACAGCGTTAAATGTGAGAATTTCGTATATTTCTTCGTATGGTTCTACGGAGTAAGCGGAACTATACTCTATCCTATGTTTGATATTCCACCTTTCTTGACCACCTTTCTCAACAGAGACAGAGCCAAAAAGAATGCAGCGAGGGCATTTCTGACATAGATTATCCTTAAGCTCGCATTGTCTTAGGTCATCGTCAAGTTTGTAACCTACTTCTTCCGCGGCAGTTCTAAGCAGGTTGTGATAAAGTCTGTTTTCAGGGGCTTTCTGCTTAGATGCGAGCATCACAACCTTAGCTGTCGGAGTTTTATCTAATGCACTCTTTGGAAGTGTTACTAGATTAAGCTCCCTAGTTTCCTCTGTTCTAAAAATCGTAAAGTCTTGTGTCTGTCTTAAGACTAGAATTTGAATATTTTTTGAGGTTGTGAACAGTCGTGGCGATTCTACAAAGAACTTGGTTAAGTTTTTTGGAACAAGTTGATCTAGTGCGACTGGATTTGACATTATGGTACACCTCCATCTTGGCTTGTTGGAAGCTTCTGAGCCACCTGGCCATATCTACTGATAAAAACTCCATAGTCTATTTCTCTAAGAACTCGTAACCAATACCTTCGAGGAGTTATCGTATGGAGTTTTTCAAGAGTGTTAACGGCGTCTTTTAGTCTCGCTACAGCTGAAGGCGAAGCTCTCGATTCAGACAAGTTGTTGTGTATGCTAACTATGAAGCCAACTATCGCATCCTTGTTTTCAAATCTCCCACTTGCCACAGCGGAGATAAGTTTTCCAACAGGACCCATCATGCTACTTTTGCTAGGTGCGTAAGTCTCCGGTTCGAATGTCTTAAGGTATTCCGATAGTTCGGCGATTGCTTCCTGCTCAAGTTTTTTAATCTCTTCGGAGTTTGTTGTAATCTTTTCCTCTTTCATATATACGAAAGGTCTACTCAATTTGTTTCGCCTCAAATACCTGTGATGCTTGTAGTAGATAAGCATGAATAGCATGGCTAACTTCTTTGTTTACCTGCAAATGTCTATTTAATACTTCTCCAGGGTGTTTCTTTAATATGTTCAGCAGGTTATCTTTTCCAAAGTCTGAACGTGTTGCTAGAAGCATATCATCTAACTTTAGGTATAGTGCCAGTTTTAGAAGGATCTCATCTACTTGATTAATTTTAATCCACTCGCTTATACCAAGTTTCTTGTAAATACTTGTAAGACCTAGTTTTTTAGGAAGTTTGAAGTATCCTTTTGTTGGTTCCAAGTGATAGTATATTCCGAGAACGGTATCAGGATATACTACGGAAGCTAGAAAAAGTCTTGATAAGAGAAGCCCAATGAAAACCTTTCTAATGATGGCTGATGTTTCAGATTCCTCTAATTACGCTATGGGAAATGCTGAAGTCACCAGAATGTAGTTGGGAGAGACGTAGCTGGAATGCATACCTGAAGTTCTTCTAAAACCTTCTTCCATTTCACGTGCTACTGCAGGAGGTAGTTGTATTTTTCCTTCAACTATCTGCATTGCGGCGTCTTCGAAATCTTTCACGTTCGTTGTTGTACTTAGAAGAATTGCTTTCATTTCATCTATGTTTGAGTAGCGATCTTCAAGCCATTTGGAAACTACCCTAGTTCTGGCATCTTTGAAGGTATTCTTGTGAACAAAATCCTTGAGGATTTGCTTTTCATCTTCGTTCAGCCTTTCACCTATGACAATATCTATCCAGTATCGATCTTTTAGAGGCTTCAAGCCAAGTTCTTCCATTCCATCAATAAGGTACTTAAGGCCTCTATCCCATTTTTTCCTGAGGGCCTCGCTTATATTAAGTTGTGGTAGGATGAGTAGTGTTTCTTTATGACGTGGCACAAAAACTAATCTTATTTTCGCTTCAAGACTGCATAGGGGGCATATCCAGGCCTTATGGGTCGCTCCAATGCGAGTTCCACCCTTCATAAGGTTGATGAAAGACTCAACTCCTTCTCCTATTAGTGGTTCTGTTCCTTGAGTGACGGGTTTACCCCCACATAGAACACAACTTACTGAACCTCTCAATTTACCACTGCGATATCTTTGAACTGCCTCCAAAGATTCCAGACGCAGATCCCTAAGGAGAGGTATCTCGAGATCGCCCAATAGTTGCTCAGCTACCTTAAGTGAATCAATTCCGATTTTTCCATTGACAAATTGCCCAAGTTTCTTGGTGATTTCTTTGAAATGTTTTGTCAAATTCTCTATCAGGTGCTCTACGTTCATTTCGTCCATATTAGTAGGCGTGGTTAGACTTTCATAGGTTTGAACGAGTTGTTTAGCTGGAGTAGTGTTGGCTAATCTCCTCAAAATCTTTTCAATATCATTGGTTGTTTGAAACTTTTTCTGCAACTCCTGTATGAAGAAGCTCCACGACTTTGGTTCCTTTTCCTCGCAATACGAAACTATCTCCTTCATCACGAAGGCTAACCGTGTAGTAGCCCGGATCTTCTTGTATTTCAGCTCTAAAACAACTCGGTCTTCGATTGGTTTATTCGCTAAGAGCCTTTCCCATTCTTCTGCCTTTCTCTTTTCCTTTGGAAAAGATGCTTCTCGTATTGCAGGTTGGCCTCCGACACGCTGCCAGAAAGCTTCTATGCACTCATCATCTCTGAATAAAAACTCAGGGCTACTAAGAACGGATATTCTGATATCTCCGCTGAACGCAGATGCCCCAAGCTTACTTGGCGGAATGCTGTTAATGTAGCTATCCACTTTTTCCTTTATGTTTTGCAAAATTTCGTTTTTATCAGGAAAAACTGTGTTTGCTCCTCCAGAAATATATGCGGTCCCATCTGGATAGTAAAGTACAGGAGTCCAACCATGTTTTTGGTAAGCTTTTGTAATACCATTGTGGAGTAGCTGAGTAACAATTCCCCTTATTACAGAAACTTTGTGATATGACAGATTGAGACCAAGTCTCTTAAGGGTCTCAGCTAGAAGTGTTCTTTCTTTGACCTCCAGGTTAGCTAGGCTTTTTCGGCTGACTATTTGATCAGCAAGCTGAACGATTCTCCAAATCCTCTCGTCTGGCGCTTGAGTTGATGCTATGTCAATTTTTTGATCGCTACTTTCTGATCGCTCCATGATCATAGCTATAGCAATGATTGTATCATGAAGAGCTTCGTCTACGCCTATCTCTTTTAGGAGATGGATTTTCCTATCTCTATCGTCTTTATGTTTAAGAGGACCTTGAACTCTCCCAGCTAAGACTCCTTGCGCTTTCTCGTCCTCTTTCCCTGAATCGTGTATGAAGCATCCTGCTAGAATCTCCATTGTTTCAGTCTCACTAAAGCCGCCAATAATCTTCATGATAGTTTCAGCAGCCGACATAACGTTAAGTGTGTGAGTTAGAAGACTGTCTGAACCTGTTACTTCCCTCTTTGCAAGGAGCAGGTGCCACTTCTCTCTCAAGGCTAGGTCGATGCATCGACTGTACAAATCAGCATTGAACAAGTAAATCAATTATAGAAGTAGGAAGGAAATATAAAAAATTTTTCAAGGGTCATTAGACGATATATCTAGAACTTTGAAAGGAATCTTACTACTCCGAATCCTCCTGTTTTGTTTCCTCCTATGTTGGCGTATTCTGCATATTTTGCCAGCATAACTGTTACTTTGTTCCATTCGCTTTTCAAGTCCTTCAACTCGTACGTAACCCAACCCACAAACCCAGTCACCTTCTTCCGCTTCATAACCGCCAACCTCGTCCACAACTCATACTCACTCACACCCACATTCTTACCCAGCCACTCCCTATGCGCCACATACTCCTCCTTCCCAAACTGCCTCCCATCACTGAACAAATTCCAAACACGCATCAAACCCGAAAAAACCTTCACAGCATCAGGAAACATCCAATGATAACCACTTCCCAAACTGGCAAAATACGTGGGCGACCTAAACGAAAGCCTAAACGCATCAACAGCCTGAGCTTCCTTCTCCAACTCCTCATAGCTCTTGCAGTTCACACTTAACGAAGCAATACGAAAAACCGTGTCAAAAACCATTAGGCTATTCTGCTTCTGGAAGAAGCTCAGCAAGAGAGTCGAATACTCATCCTTCAAAAACCTGAAACTGACCCGACAGGGAAACAACGGATCCAAAACATAACCCTGCTCGTCCCGTCTTTTACTCTTAAACCTTAAAGGCGTAACACTGTAAGGCTTAGCGACATTCAACTCATGCAACAACCCAGACGCGCTCAGATCAACATGCCTCACAACATGCAACAACAAACCCCTAGCCACATGACCGGTAAAAAACGGCAAAACAACAGGCTTCTCAGCATACATCTCCAGACCGATTTCAACAGGCAACACCAATCAACTCCCCTAAATGGGATTCAATCAACCGACATATACCTATATCAGTAC
>CAZPDY010000035.1:0-8330 GCA_964585455.1 uncultured Candidatus Bathyarchaeia archaeon
CGTCTGGCTAAGTCACGCATCAACCCTTCGCCCTGTAATTCTTCGTCTCGGTGAGCGTCGACCAACACGTGCAAATTGCCTTCTGAAGCCAAACTTCCTTCCCCGCGAGCCTCGAATTTCTTCAGCTCTGCCATAGTGTCTGCATACTCGACAGCTTTGACGTTCGCAAGCTCGACAAACAGCCCTTCCAGCTTCTTCACCGCACTCTGCGCAGTCTTCGGTCCAGCCAACAACGCCCTCCTGAGGGGCCATCGGCGCTTCAGTTGGGCTTTTTGCCGTGCCGAGTACGTCAAGGAAACGTATTGGAGAAGTGTGTCAAAGTCCCGCTCCAGCTTTGCGTCTGACAATTTCTCGTCGGGAGTCGGCCAGTCTTCGAAGTTCACCGATTCCAGCGACGCCTCGTTCAACGCTTTGTGAGCTTGCTGGTACATGGCTTCGCACAGATAGGGCGTGACGGGGTTGAAGAGCAGATTAAGGGTTTTCAGCGTCTGCCAGAGCGTGGCGTACACCGTGAGTCTGCGGTCTCGGGTTTCTTGCTCGTCGCTCCAGAGCTCATGCCTAACCATGGGAACGTACTGGCGGCTCAGGAAGTCAACGACGAACTCTTCGAGCTCTGAGAGGGCAAAGTTGAACTCGCAGCTCTCAAACTTCTCAGTGACACGTTTCACGGTGTCCTGCAGCTTCGAAAGCAGCCAACGGTCGGGCGGTTCAAGGGTTTCGTTTGCTCTTGCCCACTCCAGCGTGTGCCTTCGGGGGTCGAAGCGATCGTACTCGGCGTTCTGCATGAAGAAGCGGTACATGTGGAAGAACGTGCTGAGCACCTGGTAAGGTCGCTTGCTGAGTTCTCTGGCGTCGAAGCTCATCGAATCTATCGGCGAGCACTTCCAGAGTATGTAGAAGCGGAAGAGGTCAGCAGAGTACTTCTCGAGTACCATGTTTGCGTCTATGACGTTGCCGAGGCTCTTGCTCATCTTGCGCCCCTTCTCGTCGAGAGCATGCCCGTAGAACAGGAAAGCCTTGTAGGGCGACTCAGCCTTCCCCGTAAGTATCACGTGCTCGAGCAGCAAAGTGTTCGCCCACCCCCGTGTCTGGTCTACCGCTTCTACCAAGAAATCAACAGGCACGTAGCGCTCAAACTCTTTATCGTTAAACCGTGCGTACGGCGCAGCGCCACTGTTGTGCCACGTATCCAGCACGAAGGGCTCGCGATGCATCTTGCCCCCGCATCTTTCACATTTTAGCACGACGCGGTCTATCCACGGTTTGTGGAGCTCGAAATGTCCTTTAGGCTGTTCCAGCGCATTCTCCAGCAACTCTTTCTTGCTCGACACCAACGCTTTGTGCTCGCATCGTGTGCACTTCCACACTGGAAGCGGGGCGCCCCAGACTCTTTCCCTCGAGAAACACCAGGGCTTGCCTTCGCGCAGGAACGCTAGAAATCGATTCTTCGGCGGGTCGAAGTAGTATTCGACTTTCTCCGCTGCCTCGACTATTCGGCTGTTTATCTTGTTCGTCCAGAGGTAGTACTCTCTCCTGGCGAACCAGACGAGTTTGTGGTGGGAACGCCAGCAAGTGGGGTATTCGTGGCACACCTGCTTGACCGAGACGAGTAAGCCTCTTTTCCGCAGTTCCTCCACAACCACATCGTCAGCATCTCGTGAAAACAACCCAGAGAACATGCCCGCGTCCTTCGTAAAGTTGACTTCATCATCGAAGGGCGCAAAAACAGGAACCTGACGCTTCTGCGCAGTGGCGAAGTCTTCTTCGCCGTTTCCAGGCGCCAAGTGAACGACACCAGTCGCTGCTGTTATGTCCACGAAATCTTCACAAACAACCCGATGCACGAGAGGATGCGCGTCGAGTTCTCGTTGTTTCGGGACGACGTCCAAGAATGGGTACTCATACTTCAACTCTTCCAGCTCTTTTCCCAGAACTGTGCTGACAACTTTGTAGTCCTCGACTTCCAGCTCCTGCATCGTCGACTCCACACGCTGCTTCACCATTAACCAGGTCTCGTCTTTGACCCTGACTTTGGCATATTCGGCTTCTGGGTGGACAGCCAACATCAAATCCGTCACGAGGGTGAAGGGCATCGTCGTCCACACGAGAAAATACTCGTCTTTCGTCTTGGCTACTTTGAACTTGAAGTAGAGCGACGGGTCTTCGACTTCCTCGTATCCCATGCCCACCTCCGCGTTGCTCAGCGAGGTCTGGCAGTGGGGACAGTAAGCCACGACGTAGTGTCCTTCGCCCAGCAGTCCCTGGTCCCAAGCATGTTTGAGGTATTTCCATTCGCGCTCTATGTAATCGTCCAAGTAGGTCCAGTAGGCTTTCGAGTCGTTTATGAACACTCCAGCCTTGACGTCGGCTCGGTGCCAAGCCTCGTAGTACTTCACGATGGCTTTCTTGCATTCTGCCACGAAGCGTTCTTCCCCGACGCGTTCCAGCAAATCCTTCTTGTTCTTCACGCCTAATTCGCGTTCAACTTCCAATTCCACTGGTAGCCCTTGGCAGTCCCAGCCCGTCCAGAAGGGAAGGTAGAAGCCCTGCATCGACTTCCAACGATACCGCAGGTCCTTCATAACCCGTCCGCGGACATGACCCACGTGTGGATAGCCATTGAGCGTGGGTGGTCCTTCTACGTAGCCCAAAACGCCTCGATTGGTTTTCAGTCTCAGCTGTTCCAGTTTTTCGACTGTGCGGTTTTGTTGCCAGAATTCGCGGACTTTTTGTTCGAGTTCGAGCGGGTTATAACCTTGGGTAAGCCAGCGTTTAGAATCGGCTTCGAATTTGACGGTCACCTTTCATTAACACGTCCCGCCAACCACAGAAAAGCCCCCACCTGCATATAACTCTTTTTGAATTAGTTTTGGGATATATGGAATCAGTGGCAACATTGCTACTTCCTTTTTCTAAACAGCATGATGTCTTCAGGTGTTGTGCAAACGTATTCGAAGCCTGATTCCACGAGATTTTTGGCTTCCGCTCGGAAACTTGGTAGTAGCATTGCAGGTGAAATTGGCGAAAGCGCTATGGAAGAAATCGAACTCGCCTTTGCATCAGGGCTACTGGCAGGGTTTAGTGATGACCCTTTTCCTAGGACAAGGCAGAATGTTCTCATGTACTGGCAGCACGGCTACTATAAATCGACACTCCTTCGTGTGTTCATTCAGACAATTCCAGCCAATCCCGGAGTCGTTGATATCAGTTCAATGACAGTTGAGGGAATCTTCGGTTCCTTTGACGAAAAGAGGAAACACATAATTGAGCCTGCTTTTACAAACGACATCAAGTTTGTCATAGTCTCAGAACTAACCTCATTGCTCGGGCAAGAAAACGCCATGCGACAGTTTGTTAACATAATGAATGCTGTTCTTGAAAACGAGAAAGTCAGTAGGCAAACATTGAAACTTGGACAAGCTGAGGTCAGCGAGACTGGGTTGACTGAGCTATCAAGCAGAGGGGTATCCTACAACGCAAGGATTGGCGAGCTTTCATACACACCAAAAGCCTGCGTTTTTGCAGCAACAAGACCCTTGGACAATAGGTACTTTACTTACCTAAGCAAGAGCGGTCATTTCAGCAGATTCCATGTGATTCAGCATGATGTAACGGATGAAGAAGCAAGTGAGCATTTGCATAGAGACTACAAACTGGACCAAGACACTCTTGCTCAACTGAAAACTGTCAACCTGAAACTCAGCAAAGTAGTGGTTCACAGAGTTCCACGTCATTCAGTAGCTCTTATGAAGCCAATCTTCGACGACTTAGAAGCTCTGGTTAAAGATGAGATTGCACAAAGACAATCCCTCAAGTTCACTGAAATCGTGCACCCACGGCTAAAAGGTAACATCATTCGAGAATTGGTTGCACACGCTTTTTTGAGAATTGCGTCTGAAAGAGGCTTTGAGGACATTGCGGAACTACAATACACGCAGGAAAATGTCGAATACATCCGCAATAGACTCGCTCATTTTTTGGACTTTGAGCTGAACCCCATAATCGCTGAAGAATATACAGTTGTCTCCAAAAAAGAGACGAAAATAGCGTTATGCATGAAGACCATCTTAGCACTCCTTGCGGATGGCAATTGGCATTCTTCAACGGAGCTTTTGACTCTTGTAAGGCGCCGACTTGCGGAATCAAACAGAGACGTTGAACCAGCGACCTTCTACGCTGCAGCTAAACGTTTGGAGCAACAAGGGAAAATTGTCCATCAATACGGAAAATACAAGCTTGCAGAGGGGGGAAGTAATTGGCAAGGAAACCCGTCTATGTCGACAGAAACCTGCCTTCTCCCTACGAGTTGACAAAGGATGAGTGGCTACGGCAGGAGCCAAGAGATTCAAGACCAAACATCGAGTCCTTCGGAGAAGGTAGAGAATTCCGGATGATGTGCAGCCAGTGCAGGGAGTACGTGCTAAAGTCCTTCGAACAGGAACCAGTGAGAACGATCTATCTCTGGCAGCGCCTCTCACAATTCAAAAGAGTCAGGTCGTACGTGCTGGACGACCTATTAACAGAGGGTAAGATTGTCGTCGCTGCCAATGGCGTCTTCTACTACACTAAGAATCCAAAGTATTGGTACTACTTGACCAGGAAACTGCCAAGCGACATGTTGACCAAGACAGTTCCCTATAAACCACCCCAGCAAAATGACACTTGACGCTTAGCTAAATAGAACAACTAACCTCCTCTTTTTCTAAATTCTAATTTCTAAATTGATTATTTTTTTAGAAATTCTATTTTTATTTCCTCTTAGAATTTTAGAAATTTAGAAAATCCCAAAAAAACAAGGAAGTGTCTTCTTTAAGCCTTGAGCTTCGTGGATTTGTCTTTCCTGCTCAAGTTAGAATTCTACGCCTTCCTCTTTGCGCCACATTCTGGACAGAAGGTAGAAGTCTGAGGCATGAGGGACCTGCAGTAGTCGCAGGGGAGCATGACGATTTCTTTGGTAATGACTTCCCTCTGCATGACAGGAGTTGTTGCTGTAGGTTCTGCCAGGTTCTGCACTTGCCTTAGAATCATGTCCTTAAACGGTTCAATTTCCTTAGGGCCTACTCCATGAAGGTGGAAGACACTCTCGCCGTCCTTATCTGTAATAGAAACCCACTTGCTTATTGCTCCACCGCAGGTTATCCCCTGAAGTTCTCTCAAGTCTATTTCGAAAGAAGCCCTGTACGCCGTCGAAAGCATTCCCCTTTTCTCAAGCCAAAGAAGTCTCTGATTAGTGAGAACCAACACACCGGAAGTTCGGTCTTTCGCTTCTTTGGTAACGTACTTCGTCCTTATCAGCCCTTTCTGCGCAACCACTGCTTGGCTCCGTCGCTCACAGTCTCCATCCCACGAATGCTGAACATGCTCGCTTGGCTTCAAAATGATAGTCTTCTGCCAACTCATCTAAATCACTAATGTGCCTTTCTAAGCCGCATAACTTATGATTTATGAATTCAAAAAGAAGATTAGAATGCACATATAACAAGCATTACAAATCATTGACTCAGACACATACCAACTTCAGCAAATCGACCTCAAGTTCTGGTTCGAGACAAACATTCTAGGGAGTTCGTGGATTGTTTTCGGGGTTTCGAAGTTGTGCAGTATTGTATAGAAGATTGTTTCAAAAATGTTAATAGTATCAAGATGCTAATTAGTACCTTTGGGAGAGAAGGTTGAGGGGAATAGCTCTTTTTCGAAGATTGTTGCTTATGCTTCTTCTAATCAGCATGTCTGAATTAGCCCTTGACATCAGATTTGTCAAAACGAGCCTCACGACGATTACGGTTCCCGATGATTATTCCACGATACAAGAAGCCGTGAATCATGCAAACCCTGGAGACACGATATACGTAAGAAATGGAACATACTTAGAGAATATTGTCGTAAACACCAGTATTTCGCTGATCGGAGAAAATAGAAGCACAACGATCATAGACGGAAACTTTACTGGAACTGTTTTGAACATCGCAGCCAACAATGTAAAGGTTGTGGGTTTCACGATTCAAGAAAGTGGGAACTACCCAAACAGCAGCATCTACATAAGCGAAGGAACTACAGGCACCAACATAACTGGTAACATCATAGCGCGTTCTTCTATTGGAATCCGCTTGAATTCTTCAACTCTCTCCACAATTTGTCAAAATATAATAAGAGAAAACAGCGTCTATGGTGTATTGTTGCATAGCTCTTCCAACAACACGATTTTAGACAATTATATCACACACAATGATAATGCTATCTATGCGAAAAATTCTCTAAACAACACTATAATTGAAAACGAAATCATAAACAACCAATATCATCCTATCTGGCTAGAAGATCTGTGCAACTACAACGTCGTATCTGAAAACAATATGAAAGGAAACGGAGAAGGCCTTTGGCTCTGGATATCGTGTTCTTTCAATGTCATTTCTAAAAACAACGTTGTCGACAACGGCTTTTTTGGCATAGGGTTGTACAATTATTGCGAAAACAACATAGTTGAGAAGAACAATATAACGAACAACAATTATGGGGTCAAGTTATACTCTTTCTGTAAGAACAACAGAATTTTTCATAACAACTTCATAGATAATGACGCTGAGGTTGCGATAGCTGCGAACTGCCCCAATACTTGGGATGATGGATACCCGTCTGGCGGCAATTACTGGGACAGCTACCTAGGTAGCGACATCTACTCAGGCATAAGTCAGAACAAACCTGGAGGCGATGGTCTATGCGACGCACCTTATGTTTTGGATCCAGAGAATCAAGATCGGTATCCACTAACAAAACTATACAGCGGACAACATGACATCGGAATAACTCACATCACTGCGTCTAAGACAGTTGTTGGAGAGGGGCGTAATCTCACCGTTGCGTTGACAATCTTAAACTATGGTGTCTATACAGAGCAGTGTCACATAACGATACACGCAAACGCAACATATCTTCTATATCAGACTTTTTCTCTGGCAATGAGGTCCTCCAAGAGCTTGGTTTGTAATCTAACTATGTCGATCATGGAAGGAAACTACACAATAACTGCGCGCTTATTCCCAGTTGCTGGCGAAACCTACACAATCGATAACACTCTCCAATATGCTCGCGAAATCTGTATAACCATCCCTGGTGACGTCGATGCCGACTTTGACGTTGATCTCTATGATGCGGTCAAGTTACTAACATGTTATGGAAAAAAAATGGGCGAGCCGAACTACGACCCCAACTGCGACATAGATGGTGATGGTCGAGTATTCCTCTTTGATGCAGTCATCTTATGCAGTCATTATGGACAAAAGTACCCTTAACGACAGAAGTGTGCTCTTCTTTGGTGTGTAAATAAAAGATTGTTTCAAAAACGATAATAGCCTCAAGGGTTCACTTTATATCGGCGAGAAAGGTGAAAGAAAGCAGCTGCTGTATTGACTTCAACCATTCTTCTTTTTAGCATACTTATGGTAGCATTTAACATTCAACTTGCAAAAGCAGAAGGGACTATTTACATCAGGGCTGACGGAAACATAGACCCACCAACAGCCTCGATTCAACGTTTTGGAGACCTATACACTTTCACTGACAACATTAATGATTCTATTGTAGTTGAGAGAAACAACATCGTAATTGACGGAAACGGCTTCACACTTCAAGGCAATGGAAGTGGCGCTGGAATAGATTTGTCGGGGAGAGCAAATGTGACTGTTCGGAGCATACAACTTAGAAACTTCCAGCATGGCACCTACCTCCACAGCGCAAATCGCTGCAACATCACAAAAAACAACATAACAGCAAGCGACCTTTATGGCATCTACCTAGGGCACTCTTCAAACAACAGCCTAATGGGAAACAGCATAACAAACAACTTCCAGGGCATCTATCTTGTTAATTCTTCAAAAAACATTATCTTTGGGAACAACGTGACACACAACAACAGTCGGGGTATCTTGCTTCACGATTCTTCAAATAACAGCGTTTCTGGAAATACCATAACGAACAATGGTTTTGGAATTGCGCTTCGTGAGTCTTCAGAAGGCAACATCATTTCTGAAAACAACATCACAAACAACAACCGTGGCATTTATCCGGACTCATCTTCTCATAACACGCTGTCCGGCAACAACATAGCGTACTGTTGGGAGGGCGTACACTTACGGGAGTCAACTGACATTACACTATCAAACAACAGCTTAAACGAAAATCAGTACAATTTCGGTATCACTGGTTCCGAGTTTTCTCATTATCTTCACTCTATCGATACTTCAAACCTTGTGAACAATGACCCCATTAATTACTTACGAAACCTGAAAGACGTGGTAATAACCACCTCAACCTATCCAGAAATAGGTTATCTT
>CAZPDY010000036.1:0-8167 GCA_964585455.1 uncultured Candidatus Bathyarchaeia archaeon
AGGTCGGCTAGGTGACGCGTGCGCAGATCAAGGTGATCGCCGAAGCAAAGATGACACCATACCCTGTTAGTGTCATAGCGAAATAGAGAACCGAAGCCACGCTAACGGCGATCACGCTGAGCGACAGTGCTTGAGAAGATGCTATTGCAGAATACATAGTCAAGAACGCTGTTTGGGTGTCTCCAGCCATGTAAAACGTGAAGAGAGTCGTCTGGAAAGCCGTGTAAACTATCCACGCCACCGACAGAAACGCAAACCCGACGAGGGTTTTCTTCTTCTTTGCCTCGAGTTTTTCCTTTTCCACGTGCATTCCGAGAGCTTTCTTGAAGGATGCCTTTACATAGCCGTAGGATTCTTGTCTCAAGTTTGGAATGTTCACCAAATCAGCTAGGACATAGTATCCGTCTGTTTCGAAGGGTGGTGCCATGTTCATTAAGGTAGCGTAGAAGCAGAAGAAGGCAGTCATGTAGAGAATATGAGATACTGAAGCGGGATAGGGAATGATGTATCCTATGGCGACTATCGCTGAAGCGATGAGAAGTGTCGATATGTTGCCTGCCATCATAACCATGATTCTCTGCCTTCGACCCAGCGTCCACGAATCTGTCGCATCGATGTAGAACATAGGACCGAAATAGAACAGGCCAGTACCTATCTCACCCGGAGTACCGCCATAATGAACCAAAGCTAACCCGTGGGCGATTTCGTGAACCGCGATAGACGGACCCAGAACGATGAAGGAATAGAAGAAGAAACCCACTACGGTGGACCCGAGTATCCTGAAAGCTTCTGCGTCAGCGAAAATTGCCGCAAACTGTCCTGCAAACAACACGCTGCAGAGGATTATGAACAAAATGCTAGCCCAAAAAAGGGACACTATGAGCAGGGGACGAAATATCTTGTGGATTCCTTCTAGGAAAGCCTTGCTTTCTCTGATTAGGGTGAAGTCCACTTCGAAAGCCGAAGGAACTCTTATCCTCTTCTTCGGAGCTTGTTCAACTATTGATTTGAGGCATCCGACTTCTGCAAAGAACAGGATGACTTCTGACGCTGTGTTGGGGTCGATGTCAGGCCACTTTTTCAGCGTTGCTTCACCGATTTGAGCTACAGTCCTCTTCCCATCGATTAGGTTCCAGATTTCACGAGACACGTCGTCAACGTCGTAGTACATCCCCGTGAGGTGATTCTTCATGATGTACGTTTCTTTGCTGTCAACGACCAGCGTCTTGATGTTGACTTTCGGAGAGCGTTGTGTGATAAATTGAGGATTGTAGGTGATTTCGTACATGAGGTCTATTTTCGAAGACATGCCCCTCATTCCTATTCGGTTAAGACTAGGGGGCCTAGCTTGAGAACGATTGAACCGTCGACTTCGAGGAAGCATATGATGTCCCCAGTTCTTAACCCGAATTTCCGCCTGATCTCCTTGGGTATGGTTATCTGCCCTCGTGAGGTCATTCTAGATTCTCCCCTCAACACAGCTTCGGCACTTTGATGGGTCAAATCAGTCTCCCCTTCCAATAAGCACACGCAAGATTTTTTTACAGGAAGTTAAATAAAAAGTATACGACTCGAATGCCTGATACTGATTGTTCAGACCTTCTGAATTTTCTATCAGAGCCGCGCAGTCTAAGAGAGATTGCCGAGCATTTTGGGATTCTGGCGTCTGTAGCTGCTGCTTATCTTCAGGAGGCAATAGAGCAAGAACAGGTTTTGGTATGTAGATACTCGGGAAAGGCGAGCATTAAATCTCCGAGTAGAAGAAAGCAACGTCAAACTTTGTTCTACATCTCTCGGGACAGCAATCTATTATCAAAGGGGTTGACTGGGTTTGCTATCTCGAAGGTTGTAAAAACTCAGATTAGAGCGGGGGGTGAGACCGCCTTCGTGAAGTTCAGCTCCAAGAGTGCAATTAAGTCCAGATTCTCTTCCATGGCTGTTTCGGGTTCTCTGGAACACGTACCTGTACCACAGCCACTTCCCCGGATTAAAATGCGCAAAAAGAACATCGTCAGAAGTGCTCGACGCTACGGACTCAACATTCCTCAACTTCCTCCACAAAATCAGTCCAAATCGCTCTCTGCCACTGAAAAACTGTCCATGCTAAAAACCCTGTCACGTCGACCGTTGTCTTACTTGGACCTTCGCACACTCTTCGACATTCCAAAACGAACGGTTAGAACTCTAGTCAAAAATGGACTCATCGAAGAGGTTTGGGGACCGAAAAACATAGGTATCAGGTTTCGCCTTACAAGGATGGGAGAAGAACATCTAAAAAGGCTGAAAACTGCTGCAAGGTTGGGAGAGGACAAAGTTAGGAAAGCCACCATTCGACTTAAGCAGAGAAATCTGTAGAGGTTCCGAGAGGAACATAACCACTATGTTGAAAATGCTTAAGCAGAAGAACATAGGTGAGCGTGACCCCTCATACGTGAAAGCGCTATCCTAGGTGATGCAAATGTCCTCAGACGCTGACGCCTTCCTGAAAGAAGCCAGAGAACAAGAGAAGAAATACGAATGGCTTAAAGCCGCAAAACATTATGAAAAAGCACTACAGTCTAAATTGAGTCCCCCTCTCGCCGCGGAAACTTGGGAGAAAACCGGGTACTGCTACAGCATGGCTTCTAGGCAAGTTGAAACCGCAGAAGAATTCAAGAGAATTAGGCAACTCGCTGTGGAAGCCTACAAAACTGCTGCCAAACTCTTCGAGAACGAAGGCAGCCAGAAGAATCAAGGTAAGAGTGCACAGTGCAACGCCACTGCTGAACTCGTGGGCTCTTGGCTAGCCTCAAACCCTCAAGAGAAGAGACGAATGCTCGACGAAAGCCTGAAATTCGGGAACGAGAGTTTGCAAGCATACGAAAACGCCGGCGACCAACTGAGTTATGGAAAGATGTGTAACGAGTTGCTGCTATGCCTTTTGGAGAGGCAGTACGTCGCATTCGACTGGAACGACATGAAAAGCGTCGCTCAAGAAGGAGGCAAGTATGCTAACCAAGCCGTATCAGTCCTCTCAAAACTTAACGACAAAAGCGAACTCCTCCGCGCTTATTTTACAGCCAGCCTTCAAAGCTGGTACGCAGCAAACATAAGCGAGCAGGAGGAGAAACGGAAAGAACTCGTACAAAGAAGCTTAGACTACTCCGAAAAAGCCTTAGCGCTCTCCAGAGAAGTCGACAACCCCCATTACACCGCTATGTCAAACTGGGCAGCCGCCTTCTGCACCCTTCTTTTCACCGCGAAGGTCGAAGCCTCCTTAGAACATGCCAAGAATATGCTTAAACATGGGGAGACAGTAGGGGACAATTACCTGCAGGGAGTTGCGTCTTACGTCCTTGCGTTCGTTACTAATTGGATGACGCTTAGGGAAGCAGACCCCGACAGACAAAAAGAGGGGCATAGAAACATCATAAAATACGCCGAAGAAGCCACAGCATATCTTCAGCTGGTCTCTCAAGATTTCTTCATCGCAGAAACTTACCTGTTCTACGCTGAAAGCTACTCAGCTCTTGCACGTGACGTGGAAGCCAATGTCGAAGAAAAACGTGCCATGCTGGAAAAGGCAGTGAAGATTGGACGCAAAGGGTTAGAACATGCTATTCGTTCTGGTTCGCCAGACGCAACAGGTTCTACTCTCCACGCCTTAAGCAAAGCACTGCATTTTTATTCCAATCTTGAAACGGGAAAGAATGAAAGGGCCAGGTCATTAGAAGAAGCTCTGGTTCACAGAGAAGGGTACAATAAAATTGTTGAAAGCGCTTTCCCGTCCAACGAGCGGCTTCGCGGCGTTGGCAAAAACTACGAGGGATTGATAAAAGCAGAGCTAGCTAGAGTAGCGACGGATAAAGAGAAGAAGAGAGCTCTTCTTGAAAGCGCTGTCTCAGACATGGAAGACGGCGTATTACGTTGCAGAACATGGGTTCTATCTAGCAGCGTGCCAACACTTATAGCTACTGTTGCAAGATTCGAAGACGGCTTGGGAGGAACAATAAACGAACTTTATCTACTGACGGGAGACAAAAAAACTCTAGGCAGAGCAATCGAGGTCTACGAAGAAGCCGCCAAAGAATTCAAGAAGGTCAACCTTCCAAGCCGGATCGCAGAGTGTTACTGGAACGTTGCGAGAAACCAAGACCGCTTAGGTAAGCGCCAAAGGGCGGCGGAAAGTTTCGAGAAGGCGTTCATGGAGTATAAGGATGCTGCTCAAAAAATTCCCCATTTTGCAGAGTTCTACCTAGACTATGCCACCTACATGAAAGCTTGGAGTGAAATCGAGAGAGCCAAGTTTGCCCACGAGCACGAAAACTACGCAGACGCGGTGAAGCATTACGAAAGCGTCGCAAAATTACTCAAGCCATCAGAGTTGTGGAGTTACCTGTCATCGAACTTCCTCGCATGGTCGCTCCTAGACCAAGCTGAAGATTTGAGTAGGAAGGAAAGCATCGCCGAGTCCATAGAAGCTTTCAAGAACGCTGCGGAACTCTTCCAGCAAGCCAAACAATCCTTCGAAGAAGAAGTTAGCAAAGTCCAGAACTTAGACGAGAAGGAAAAGGCAGTTGAACTAAGCAACGCCTCCGTGCGAAGGAAGGAATACTGTCATGCAAGAGTAAACGTAGAGGAAGCAAGAATATTCGACAGAAAGGGAGAATACGCCGAGAGCGGCGAAAAATACGATTTAGCCGCCGATACATTCGAAAAAATACTGGAAATGATGGAGATAGAGACTGACCGGGCAGAAATAAAACCCATCGCTTACATGTGTCGAGCATGGCAGAAGATGAAGACAGCCGATGCGAGGGATTCGCCAGAACTCTACAACGAAGCTTCGGAGCTGTTCCTAAAAGCAAAAGAAAACAGCACAAAAGATAAGACGACTCTGCTCGCCTCTGGTAACAGTGCTTTCTGCAGAGCGTTGGAACATGGAACACGGTTCGAAGCAGAACGCGAGAGAGAGCATTTTGCCAAGGCAAAGCAGTATCTCGAGAGCGCGGCGAATTATTACTTGAAGGCGGGGTTTGAGAACGCTTCTGTATGGACGAATGCCACTGGAATTTTGTTTGACGCTTACAACTACATGATCAGTGCTGAGATAGAGGTTGATCCCGAGAAGAAGATGAAGACCTATCTTTTGGCTGAGAAATGTCTCAACCGATCTGCCGGGCTCTACGAAACTGCAGGGTTTGTGGGCAAAAGAGACGAAGTTCTTAGAATATTGGGAAAGGTGAAGGAAAAACGCGAGTTTGCTTTGTCGCTGGGAGAGCTGTTAGCCGTCCCAAGCACGGCTTCGAGTACCAGCATGATACCCGCTCCTGGTTTGACGGTGGAAGAGCCCGTTGGCTTGTTGAAGTTTGAGCGTGCATGTATTCAGGCTAATTTGATTGCTCCTAAGAGGGAAGTCGTTGTAGGTGAGACTCTGGACGTGGAGGTCCAACTCGCTAACTTGGGAAAGAACACTGCATTTCTGATAGGGGCGGAAGAGATTATCCCGCAGGGGTTCGAGGTGATTGAGAAACCCCAAAAATGCACAGTCGATGATGGATTTCTCAACTTGAAAGGGAAGAAGTTAGCGCCCCTTGAAACTGAAGAGATGAAGCTGACGTTGAAGCCAAAGAAGAAGGGAAAATTCGTATTCACGCCGAAGATTAGGTTTATGGATGAGGGTGGGGAGCAGAGGTTTAGCGACCTCGAGCAGGTGACTGTTACTGTTAGGGAGCTGGGGATTCGGGGCTGGCTGAAAGGACCTGGCTAGACAGAACTGCTTGCAAGGGTTGTTAATATACTTGAGAGTTAAGTTTCCTGCATAGAAGATTCATCCGTAAGCGTTATTTCGGTGACTTGTACTATTCAACATGGGAGAAAGGTAGATTGTTAAAGAGGATCGTCTCTAGAGCAAGGCTTACGCAGTTTTTGCTATACATTTTGTTGTTGTCGATTTTCTTTCCAGTAGCACCAAGAATCGGAGTTGTCTATTCTGATTTTCCAACTGACAAACCCCTAATTTACGTGGATCCTGAAACCATCGAAGGGGTGACCTATGGCGAGTTTACGATCAGGGTGAGAATCTTCAACGTCACTATCCTCTTTGCCTTGGACATTCAGTTCTCATGGAACACTACGATTTTGGAGTACGTTGATCACACGGTTTACATTCCTGTGGAAGACCACTTGGATGGAGTTTTGCACAAGCCAGTATCGCAGATACGCGATAATGTTGACGAAACAGCTAGCATGCCTGGCGCGGAGGTCGGCACCACGTATTGGATCGCATACAACTCATATGGCTCTGGTACGGGGTCATTCAACGGCTCAGGAACCGTTTTTGACATGACTTTCAGGGTCAAGAGCAGAGGAGAATGCCCACTGCATTTTACTAAGACCACACTTGTAGACAAGTGGGTGCAAGCCATAACCCATGAAGCGAGAGATGGAAGCTTTGTCACAGATCCTGCAGGACCTCGAATGAACAATCTTTTCATCAAGTACTATAACGGCAGCAGTGTTCTCTTCGACGCTTTGAAGAACGGCGAAGTCGACCTAACTGACATAACATTGCAAGGTGTAATGGTAGACGAAGTGTTCAACGACACGAACATCCAAGCAGCAATGTCCCCATCTTACGGCGTTTTTGGCTTCGACTTCAACAACAACGCCACAACCCCAACATACCCCAACTACACCAACCCTACGGCTTACAAGGAATTCAGACAAGGCATCGCCTGCCTAGTCAACAAAACCCAAATCGTTAACGGCATTTGCAACTATTCCCAACGGATAGATACACCATTTGCCCGCCCATGCTTCGATTGGTGGGTAGACTGGTCAGTAAGCCAATACGATTCCCAAGGCAATCTACTGGGCAATTATCCATATGAGTACAACTCAACATTGGCAGCGTACTATTTCGATCATGGAGGATTTGTAGAAGGTGACACGGTGAATCCATATTATGACGAGGATTTTCCAGGCTCAACACATTACCTGCGGAAACATCCTGAGACTGATGCGGACTTGGATTCGCTGGATTTCTACATAAGAAACGATTCAATCACGCACTTCCACCTTGGACGGCTTCAAGCAGGAAGGCTTTTGAGGGACAATCTCCGCAAGCTCGGCATTCCAGTAAATGCAATAGAAGCGAATTATTCGATCTGTGTACAAAAAGTGATGAGAGAGGGAGATTACCACATTTACACTATGGGGTGGACCATAACCCCACGTAATTGTTTGAGTATCTACACAAGCGACTACATATATGAGGGTTTTATGACAAACTACCCCCAATTCCGAAACGCAACCTACGACAGCCTAGTCAAACAAGTAGAATCCTTCTTGAACCCAACAGTTGCTCTTGAAGCAGCCTTGGACTGCCAGAAAATCCTCATAGAAGAGGCGGTCTGCGTCTGGGTGTTTAGCCCAAGCTGGATTTTTGGCTACCGAAACATCCACGGAGTTGTGAGCGCTAGAGGGCACCCACAACCTGACGGAATAGACAACCGCTGGACCTTTCTTACCTCTCATTTGGGCGAGAATGCAAGTCGCACTTGGATGAACTACGGCTTGAGTTCTCAGCCGAATTCCTTGAACGTTATCACAGATTATTACCGTACATCGTGTTTTGAATGCTTTGAACGCATCTACGACACACTTTTGTCTTTCAACCCTTACGACAAACTGCCCGACCTAGGAGAGGTAATGCCCTGGATGGCTGAAGGCTGGGATGTAGGGGAATGGGAATCTCCATACAACCCCTCTGTAAACTTGACCAAATTGACCTTTTACCTCCGTGATGGCATCAGGTGGCACGACGGAGTCGAGCTAAACTCCACAGACGTCGAATTCACGATTGAATACCTTAAGGGACTCGGAAGCCTCGTGGATAGCTCCCTTGAAAGCATGGTCTATAACATCCACCATGTAATAGCACCAGACGCCCGTACAGTAGTCGTGTTTGAAAACGTCTCCAGCCGCTGGACACTGTACGATGTCGGAACCCTACCCATACTACCTAAGCACGTATTTCAAGACATCTCTAACGTGACTGGCTACACGCCTGGAGCTAATGAAGGTCATCCTGTGAACGAGACGCTGGTCGGCTCTGGTGCTTGGAAATACGTCTTTTACAATTCTTCAATGCTCTGGTTGGAAGCCAACCGAGACTACTTCATGG
>CAZPDY010000037.1:0-8121 GCA_964585455.1 uncultured Candidatus Bathyarchaeia archaeon
CGTTTTAGGGTTATTGCATATGTGGCTCACTTTTCTTGAGGTGGAGAAGGTCGTTAGCCAAATTCTCATATCGTCTTCTACGATGGGGGAAACGGGGCGAACAAAAGGCTGATTTTCATGGGTCGTGGCAAGATAGGCGTGAAGGCAGTTCTCCTTCATTATGGTGACGATTCGTTGCCTGTCAGAACTCACTTGACTACCACCACGAGAACATATAGATACAAAGCATTTAAAACCCACGAAACATGTTGGTTGGTCGGGGTAAAATTTATCCCAAACTCAAAACATTAGAAAAAACTCTTCCATTAAGATTGTCTTCTTAGTGCGCTACCTTGTTTCCCTAGCCACCTGATATATCTGTATAAAGTTGCCACACGTATCATCAAATACTGCTTGGGTCGCTTTTCCCATTTTTGTCGGTTTTTAGGAAAACTTCACTCCTAGATCTCTCATTCTTTCAAACTCTTTCTTGATATCATCAACTTGAAACGCCCCTCAAAGGTATGCCCGCTTAGAAATAGCTTTCTCTAACGCCTCGGTCATGTTTATCGCCTGAAGATTGCTGAGACTAGGAAAACCGCACCGCTTGCTAAGATGATTAGGGGACCTGCCGGAAAACCAGTGAGTTCGAACACGAGAATCCCTAGGAAAGAAGACGCTATTCCAGCGACTATTGCTCCAAAAGCGTATTGGAATAGGTTCCTGCTTAGGTTTCTAGCACTACATGCTGGGATTGCCACTAGGGCTGCGGTTAAGAGACCGCCAACCATTTTTACTCCTAAAGCGACGATTACGGCGATTAGAATTAAGTAGATGAGGTTATATTTTCTGACATCTATCCTTTGAGACTTAGCTAAGTCTTCGGAGACGTTGATTAGAACCATATTCGGGTAAATTTTCTTAATCACCAAAAAAAGGAAGATAGCTAACACTACAGATATTGCTGTCTCTCCAAGGTTTACTTTTGAAATGTCTCCAACTAAAGCTGCTTCAGCCTGTTCTATTGGAAGGAATAGGAAAGCAATTGCTACTCCTGAAGCAAAGACAACGGCTGTTAAAGCCTCCATCGGTAGTTTTGTTCTTATTTCGAATAACCAGATGAGCACTATTCCTAGGATAACGAACGGGAAGGCGCCTAAAGACATGTCGAAGCCGTAGATTAAAGCTAGAGCTATTCCTGGCAAAGTCAGATGACCGAGGGGACCAGCTACTAACGCCATTCTTTTGCTTAGCATTAACGTTCCTAAGTATCCAGCTGCGCCTCCAACGAAGATTCCCACTATCAGGCTCAACAAAAATTGGCTATCCATACACTTCAGTCCTTGTTGTTTTTAGTGTGTTTGTGGCGATAGAATTTCACTTCTTCACCGTAGAGTCTTTGCAAGTTGTCGGGGGTTAATACTTCACGAGGAGGGCCGTAGCATATAGGTTGTCTGTTCAGACAAATAACGTGGTTGGAAAACGTGTAAACAACGCTTAAATCGTGAGTGACTAGCAAGATTGTCAATTCCCTTTCTCCTTTCAGCTTCACTAAGAGCCTGTAGACAGTTTCTTCGCCTTCAATGTCGATACCCGTAGTTGGCTCGTCGAAGAGTAGAACTTGAGGATTCTCGATCAGGCTCCAAGCTATCAATATTCTTTGAAACTGCCCAGAGGATAGATCGCCTATTCTTTTCTCTAAGAGATTCTCCTGGAATCCAACCGAGTTTATGAGTTCTTTTATCTCTTTTTCAGAGGATTTTTTCAGCTTTAGAAAGTCTCTCACGCTTAAAGGGATGTCTTTTATAAAGGGCAGCCTCTGAGGAACATAGCCTATTCTAATGTTTTTCTCCCATTCTATCTCTCCCTTATATAGCTGAAATCCTAGCAAGGTTTTTAATAGGACAGTTTTCCCTGCTCCGTTCGGGCCTAGAATAGTTAAGACGTCTCCTTTTTTTACTTCGAAAGATATATCGTTGATGATTTTTTCTCCTTCCAGTTCCACGCTTAGGTCTTTTACTCTTAAGACTATGTCCTTTTGCAAGGAGTTTCTTTGTGGTTTTTCAAGGAAAATTATGATCATCTCCCATTTTGTTGGGAGGTATTCTGTCGAGAGGTTTCTTATTAATTTTCTGCAGATTTTTAATAAAAACTTATATGCTAAGCCGACGATTCTTAATAAGGTTGACATGGGCATCATAAGCATCTCAATTACTGATAGCCTGCTGGAGAAAGTTGACAGCTACAGACGCGAACAGGGTTTTACGAGTCGCTCTGAAGTCCTCAGACAAGCATTGAGGGACTACGTTTCAGAGAGCAGGAAGCTAGACGAACTCCAAGGGAAGATAACAGTAACAATAGCAGTCATCTACCGAAGAGAAGCAAAGAGAGGTCAGATAGCAGACCTTCAGCACAACTACGGCAACGCGATTCTCACGTTTCTCCACACGCATGTTGAAGAGGACCGCTGTATAGAGATCGTTGTGGCAAGAGAAGAAGCTCACGTCGTAAGGGCACTGATTGGAGCGTTAAAAGCCCACAAACAGATCTCTGCAGTCAAAGTCATGATATTGTAAAAACGCCCGAGGTGAAAGCACACGTATAGCGAGGGGTAAGTTCTTGTGCTCTCCTTCTCCTTCACTTTATTTAAATGCTTACTGAATCCCCAAAAAACAGCTATTAACAGTACATTCTGACCGTATCTTCATATTCCATTAATGTCCATAAACGTATTCTGAACCTGGTGGAACAGGCTTTTAGCCATCCGTAAGCCGTTGACCGTCGTCCGTAGTCCGTTGTTGTTGGAGTAAAGTTTTATCCAACCAACAACCGACGGACGACGGACGGACGACCAAGACGACGACGGTTAACGGTTATTCGACGGACCATATCTGCACACCAGATTTGTGTATTATTGTGTGCGCACGCATGAAGGACATGAAAGTCGAGAAACAATCAATATAAGGTGTTTCCACAAACATGCGTATGGCTCATTTATCTCTTATACAAGGGGATGGAATTAGCTGACAATAATCGTTGACGACGCAGGTATAGGCGACCTACTCTTAGGAGTGGTCATAGGCGCCTATCGCTCCGAGACTCAGGAATTCACATACGACATCTTGGATGTAAAATACTTCAGATATCCGCGATTCCGATCAAAAGAGTATCTTAAGCAAGCTTCGAAAGTCGTGTTCCACCTTTTGAGTAAACTCCAAATCAAGAGAGACGAGCAAATTCAAATCTGCAAAGGCTACATCTTCGACGAAGCCGTAAATCGCTTAAGAGAGATTTATGGCGACAGTCAAGTCAGCAGGATCACAGTCACCGGAGAACCGCAGAGGCTGACGGAGATAGCATATCTTGACGAAATCAGAAACTTGGGTTACGAACCGGTAGAAGAGAGAGACGAGAAAAAGGCGAAGAGCTTTTTCCACATGATGAACTGGCTCCAGAAAAATCCAGAAAAACTGATCTACGCAAAGACTGGCTGGCCACGCCTGCAGAGATACAAGTTATTCAGATCTTACTGTCAGAAGCGATCAATAGAACACAGAGAAAATGGTTCTTAAGTACCATAAAAGCGCTCATTGGTTTCATGCAACTAGTGCATGCGCGTGCATACATGGTTTGCGTGCGGTCAGCGCGTCTCATCGTCTTACCCATGCTTTGGGGCGCGCGAATCTAAGGGTCACACTAGTACCCCTCTTGTGTTTAGTGAAACACGTAGGGCAGTAAGCTGGCTTGCCTTTTGTAGGCTTGAAAGGCACAGTGGCAGTTTTGCTACAGGCAGTGCATTTGATCTCAAACATCTCTCTTTGGGACAAGATAAATCACCTCTATAGCCCTTATACCAAACGCTACAAGCTGATGTCAGTCTAGCACTGACTCGCCGGTTGCGAACCTTCTTCCAACTCGTGTTATTCTGAACTTGACTTGTTCTCCTTTTTCAGTGTTTGGCACAAATATGATGAATCCTTTGATTCTTGTTATTCCGTCGCCTCTTCTGCCTATTTCCTCGATTTCGGCTGCATATTCTTTGTCAACCTCTACTGGGGGTTTCACGTAAAATCTAGGTCGCCCACTTCTTTGCCATTTTCTTTCTTGAATATACGAATACGACATTCTATCACCTCATTTGATGCGTCAGCCAGGATTGCTTTAAAACAAAAAAAGCAAAAACGTTGTAACCGTTCTACCTTTTTCGGAAAGCCTCTAACTACTTAGCCCCTATTACACAACCTCTACTTATTAACCCTTGCATGCGTGCATGGGTTCCGTGTTCGTCTGTTTTGGTTTGGGTTTTGGGGCTAAGTTTTATCCCAAACCCAAACAACTTCGCGCGCTCACATCATCGCTCTTACATTCTCACATACACACTCAACGCGCGCAAACGCGCTCAAAATTCGCGTGCGTTAATTCTTGGGTTTCAGCGCAGCGCGCGCGCTCAGCATTACACCAGAGGTGCCAATTAAGCCGATTCCTACTATGCCGACCACCGTAGCAATCCCCGTGTGGTTTTCTCCCAAAATCGCTCCTCCGACCACCATAATGAAGGCCCCTACCAAACACACCGAAACTCCCAAGGCAAAAATAACATATGCCCAACGCATTTATGGCACTCCCTCCTTCTAACCAGAATCTGGTCACTTGATTCAGTTTTAAGACTTGTGGAAGCGTAAGCTAATACGTCACAACCATAGAAGGAATACAACTCTTTAAAAAGAGAAAATGGAAAACAACTCCCTTTTTTTCAACCCACCCTCATAATGGACTTAATGTCATGATGTCGTTTAATTGAAGACTCCGCGCACATAAGCATAAACCGAGTTGTGATTACGACAGATTGTTCTAGATTCTCCTGCACAATCCCCTTTTTGGAGGAAGAAGGTCTCTTTATATATGATGGAGCATGACGAGAGCTTGGCTAAACTAATCTTGTAGATCTGATTTTTGCTGCTTATAGTACTATGCTATTGTTTTCTGCGCCATACTTTGAAGTATACAATGGGCAGAATTATCGCTGCTGGGATCCCAACAATTACGAGCAACCAAGCTAAAGTTTCGAACCAAGAATACACCCAGTAGGTATACGGATAGTCTTCAAATGGTGTGGAAAAATCTCCCTTGATATACATGTAAATCGAATACGCAATGAACATAGCGAACCCAAAACCTCCACTTTCAGCTGTTCGCCGCCCCCGCCATCTGCCTCTGAACTCCGCTTTCTCTTCAGCGGGCAGTCTCTTCCACCATAAATACCAGCCAAGCCCAAAAGCAACGCCCACAGGTATCCCCACAAACAATAACTCCCACAATATTAGAAATATGAAAAACCCCCAAATCCACGCTAACGTCCACTCTCCGATAGTTGCGGTACCCATCGCTCCAATGACAGAAGTCTCCATGAACCAAAAGAGAACCAGCAGCGCTCCCGCGATAGCAGCTACGAAACCAATAATAGCGACTGTAAAGACTTTCCAGTGTTCCCGAATCTTGCGCATCCAGAACACTCCTTCGCTACCCTTACGATCTTCTTCCATCTTCGTTCACCACATTTTGAGCCTTCAACAAGGCGACAAGCATAACCCAGAAAGTATCTCTACATCATTAGTATAAAAGATGTTTCATCACAACTCCGGTTCAATCTTCAATTGTCAACATCAATCTTTGAGGGATGAACCAAAACATATTGGTTATAAAGACCATAGCACGGGAAATATCCCGATTCAAAGGAAAATTCCCCAAAAAAGATCCTAAGCAGGAAATTGTTAGCTGGTGGTTACTGAGTGGGTTCGAACCCCCCCACTCCACGTGAATATGTCACCCGATGTTTCCCACACTTTCCACCGTTACGAATAGTTTTAGGGTTAGATGTCGATCTAAATCTATAATTCTATCTTTAAATAATAGGTCTCAGAACAAGATCTTGCTAACAAATCGGAGAGTGATAATTCTGGATATAAACAGAATTCTGGTGCCAGATTCTTTAGCTGAAACCCTCTGGCGTTTGGAAGAAGTCAGACGAGGGTTCAGACCAAAAACTGAGCCCCAAATAACAGAGGCTCTGGACTGGGTTCTGTCGAGACAGGGCTTGAGAGGAGCCTATAGAGGTCTTTTCGCCCCAACAGAAAAAGACATTCGAGGAGTAAAACTCCTTACCGGTGAGCCCATTTTTTCTGCAGCCTTACGCCACATACTGGGAGAGGAAGCTCTCAGAACAGCCATCATTTGGAATCTTGAGTTGTCTTCTACTGTTAAAAAGGCAGAAGAGAGCTTCATTCATTTTTATGGAAGAGTTGGGGACCCTCCAGCCAAGGCAAGTGGCTTTTATTGCTGCCATAAATGCACACCTGCCTTCCTGAGGACATTAGCCGTGGTCAGACCTGATGGGTGGGAGGCAACTCTTCAGAAAGGCGTCCAAAACATAAGAAAGAAGCGAACTCCCGATGGCAGATGGCGTGGCTTCCCATTCTATTACACCTTGTTGACTCTTTCGGAAATTAATATACCCTCAGCGAAATTCGAACTACGGCATGCCGGCACAATAGCGAAAAAACTGCTAAAGCGATACCTAACAAAGGACAGAGTATCGCGCTTCAGAAAGATTGGTTTAGAAGCCGCCATGACAGCGTAAGGGTGCGCTGACAATGCATGTGCTACTAGCGTAGCGTATGCTTCATCTTTTCCAATACGATCATGTCTCCATCCCATTCGGGTATGAAGAGGCATTTTTCGGAGTAATCCATGATGCTGCTAATCCTCGGCAGATTAAGTTTCAAAGGATCCTTCTCCCGAGGATCGTTCCTCGAATGTGGCTTAATCTTGTGATTTCCAGCAATCGTTGATATGATATGGGTCTTATTCTCAACCATGCGAACAACGTGATTCTGAGTGTCGCCAACATACATGTTACCTTCTTCATCCAAGGACAACGAATATGGCCCATCGAAATGCTCATTCGGATCAGACCCAAGTGTGGCGTCTATTGCCTTGCCACCGTCTCCAGTGTACCCTGGCTTTCCGGTTCCTGCAACTGGGACAACCTCTTCGTCTCGCAGATCAACCATTCTTAACGCGAAGTTCTTACTGTCCAAGACGTAGATATTTCCATCTGGGCCAACTCGCAAGTCATAAACCCAGTTGAAGCTGACCTTGTCGAAAGGAGTCGGTTTCGTCTGAAATCCAGGTTTGCCATTTCCCAGAACGAGCTTCTTGCTACCCTTCGAGTCAAACTGCCATACCCTGCAGCCTGTGACTTCATTGACCCAGACATTTCCATCATGATCGTACTCGCAGTTCCCGATGTCTTTCAATCCCATTTCTGCGGTGTCTATGAAGAGTTTCGCAGTTCTCGTTTTCGGGAGTATTTTGTAGATTTTGTTGGTGCCGCCACTCGAAACAAGAGTTGCTCCATCATCTGGGGAAGTCGTGATATAGTGAGGATTTTTCAGGTCAACTGGAATATGCACTTTGCTCACACCTGGGTTGACGAAGCCTGCCGTCCAATGAAACGTGTTGCTCGGGCCGTCAAAAAGACCTATCCAATGCTTGAAGTACTCCTGAAAATATACTCTACCATGACCGAGCTTGTCATGGAAGCCGCCATTACAATAGCCATCCTGCCACGCTTGCTCATCAGTGAAGTTGAAAATCCGTCTTATTCGCCACTCCATTATAAACAACCTTGTCCTAGAACCTATTCATCTTTACATTTCTTGCTTTCGGTTTGCAGACACATATCCCAGCGCTCAACCGTTATTGTGCATGTTTTTCTGACACAGTCACAATTAAGCGCTCATTTCAAGCATGAGCTCTCTGAAGGCTTTGAACCAAGGACTTTCAAGCACAGAACCATGAGCACTGACAGTTCAACCGTCCATGTCCAGAAAAAAACGTGGACAAGGACACTTAAACGCCATCAGACAAAACTCTTCAACAGGCTGCCCTCTCAGGTCTGAGAACGCCATCGTCGCCCAAGTGGACCATTATGTATATCACATTAGCTTTTCTTAGAAACCCTAGCCTCCATTTCCAAGCTTCCTCAACGCGTCCTTGAGCCGGAGATCAGCTTGCCCACTGATGTACAAGCGAAAAAAGCTCAATCTGCGTCTCAGTGCTTAAATCTTAGAAGTGCAGGGG
>CAZPDY010000038.1:0-7929 GCA_964585455.1 uncultured Candidatus Bathyarchaeia archaeon
GTTTTGGGGAGAAGTCTGGCTGGGGTTTCAGACGTGACGGTGTTGGGCGTCTATTAGGTGGGGCTGTTTTCTTGATAGCTCGAGGTTTCAAGATAGGGAGCTTCGTAGTGAGGTGGGTGAAACTCGCGGTGAGAGTGATGATGACAGCGGCGGGAAGGAGGTGATAGAGGGGGCTGACGGTCATGTTGATAGTGGGGATGGTGATGGCTGTGGGATCTGTTGCTGCTGTGGGAGTTGCGTAGATGATGAGGATTTCTATTATGACTGCGAGTATGATGAAAAGGAAAGTAGTCGTGAGGCGTTTTCTAGCGAAGATAGTCATTGAGAGTCGCCTTTCTGGTTTTGCCTTATGTGTGGGCGGGGATGGATATCAACTTTGCCGTTTTTGCAGTGAATATGTGTTTGTGTTTCTCTGCGTCTAGTCTAGACCGTCCTATTAGGCTCGACGCTTATCTTTTTACGTGAATGTCTAGGGCTACTTGATACCAGTTGGGTCCCGTCTGCCGCACCGTGCGACCGAAGGAGAGTTCGAAGTCGACGTTTTCCCGTCGAAGTTTCTCTGCGATCTTCTTTTCTATATTCTCAACTGGGTTTTCCTCTTTCTTTGCGTGTTCGAAGTCGTAGTAGTGAACCCAGCCGCCCTCAGGCTTAATTGCGTCAAGGGCGGATTCAAGGTATTCGAATGCCTTTTCGGGCAGGGGCATGAGAACTCTGTCCGCCGTGTTTCTGAGCTCTTTTTCGATGATTTTCTCTGCGTCGCCCTTTATGGGAGCAACTCTGTCAACCACTTTGTTCAGCAGAACGTTCTCCCGCATGTATCTCACGGCGACGGGGTTTATGTCGATTGAATAGACCTTCACGGCTTCCGAGTGCTTAGCGATTATTACCGAGTACACGCCCACGCCAGCAAACATGTTAACGACAACCTCGCCTTCTCCAACCAGCTTGGCAATTCGCATCCTCTCGAAGCCTAAGCGTGGAGAGAAGTAGCATTCTCTAACGTCGACTTTGAAGAGGCATCCGTGCTCCATGTAAACCGTCTCAGTTTTCTTTTCTCCTGCAACCCATTCGAGTTCTCGAAGCCTAAAATCGCCCGAAACGGGGCTCGACTGCCGCCAAACAGCCTTAACATGCTTTTGCTGCTTTAGCAAAGCCTCCGCAACCACATCACTATGATGTAGGAGTGGCTCTGGAATGCGAATCACAGCAATGTCTCCGACGACGTCGTAGGATTTGCAGACCAGAGCAAGCTCTTCAGGCGAAAGCTTTCCCCGGAGAGCAGCTTTCAAGTCACCTTTCATGACTTCCACCTTAGCTAAGGGCGTGAAGGTATCTAAGTTTGATGAAGTACTTTCTCAACATAGTATTTTGAGGCTTGTTCTGGAGTGAGCCCGGTCTCGTCTTCCATTTTGTGAATCGTTTTCTGCCATAGCTCCCTGATTACCCCTAATCTTCGGTTAAACTCCTCTGCCGAAAAGCTTTTTGCATTCAGTGCTTGTTTGACGAGTCGTTCATAGTCTTCAGGCAGCCACTTAAGCCTGTGAGAGTAGAAGATTCTCCATTTTGACGCGGGCAAGAACTCCTTGTTCAAGGCAAATAATATTCTAAGGAGCAAGTTAACTCCATAGTTCAAACAATAATGCGCGGAAACTAGGTCTCCTCTGTCAATCCAAGCCTCAGCAATAGTCCCAATGCCCTCCTTAGGGGGACAGCAGTACCACTTCAAGTATTCGGCATAGATGACCACACGTTTGATCCAGAAGTCTTTGGGAAGACACAGTTTATCTCGAAAAACCTCCTCGACTTTCCCTTCTGGGTCGAACACAATCTTGGCTTTGGAAAACTCCCACCTATCCGCCTCGTCCCATTTCCATTTCTTGAAATCCTCCAGGAAGTGGACTTCGAAATCTACGTCAACTTTCGAGCGTATCTCTTCATCCAAACTTATTTTGCGGATCTGCGTTCTGAGGGTCTCGTCTCTCCTACTTAGGAAGGTTATGATGTCTATGTCTGAATATTTGTCTGCGAAGCCTCTTACCAAGCCGCCGATGAAAATGACTCCAACTACTCCTTCGTGGGAGACTATCTTTGAGACTAGCGCTTCGGCAAGTTGCTTAAACTTCGCTATTTGGTTTTCACCCTTTAGTGGAGTAACCATTTGATATCCTCATGCCACAAACGCACACAGGGGTGGGCAACGAGCTTAGACTATGTTGCTAGTTTTTCGGCAATCATCGTCAAGTGCTTGCCCAAGTCTTTCGCCATCTTCAGCTCGTTGGCTGATGGCATGCGCTCGCCCATTGGACCAGCTATGGTTGAGGCTCCGTAGGGTGAGCCGCCGCTTATCTCTTCAATGGTCATCTGCTCTTGGAAAGAATAGGGCAACCCCACTAAGACGCAGCCGTGGTGCAAGAGCGTAATCATGGTCGAGATAATAGTGGTTTCCTGCCCACCGTGCTGAGTGGCGGAGCCCGTGAACACCGCTGCAGGTTTGCCTATTAGGGAGCCTTTTACCCAGTCGTCCGACGTTTGGTCCCAGAAGTTTCTCATCTGGGCGCACATGTTGCCATAACGTGTCGGCGTACCGACGATGATTCCATCTATTCCCTTCAGGTCTTTTAGAGGATCAGCAACGGGGACGCCCTTCATTGCTTCTTTGATTTTTCTTATGCCCTTGCTCCATCGATCTTCTGGGATGAGTTCGGCAACTTGCTTCAGAATTGATTCTCCGCCTGCTTCACGGACACCCTCGGTTACGGTCTTCGCCATCTTAAATGTATGGCCGTGCATTGAATAGAAAAGTATGAGGATTTTTGGTTTAGACCGACTCACATGTTTCGCTTCCTAGTTGATTGGCTATCTCGTGCCTTTTTTACACTACAATGCTTAAGAGTTTGAGGCGCATTTTAGTTTTTTCCATAACAGGTGTGAAGTATGCGTTCAGATCCTCAATGCACCAAATGCGCAGCAGAATACTGCGAATCAGCTCTTTTGGAAAAGCTAAACAAAACAGCCCTACCTGAGGGGTGCCCGATTAAACTCAGCCCAAAAGTCATAGAGTACGTCATCAAACGGTATCGAGAAACCGCTATAAAGAGGCTTTACGTTCCAGCCACGATAACCGAGAAAGAAGCCTACGAACCCATCAGAGGCGTAGTCATGGCAGTGAGACCTCGCATCAAAGAACTCGTGGAGTTCGCGAAGCTTCTGGGTTTTAAGAAAATAGGCGGTAGCCTTTTGCGCTGGACTTAGACGAAACACGTAGGGTGTCTGGGGTTCTAGAGAAACAGGGGTTCATCGTTGTTTCTGCTGTGTGTGAGTGTGGAGCCGTGGACAAAACTAAGCTGGGCATGGACAAGAAATACAAGATTGGCAACCCTGAAGAGTTCGAGTCAGTATGCAACCCCTTCCTTCAAGCCGAGCTTCTAAACAGGGCGAAAACAGAGGTCAACGTCATAGTTGGCCTCTGCTTGGTCATGACATGCTCTTCACTATGAACTCAAAAGCTCCGTGACAACCTTGATAGTCAAGGATCGCTTGCTCGGACACAACCCCGTCATGGGACTGTACAGCGCCTACCATAAGGGGATAATCGAGTCTCAGAAAAGAGTCTAATCCTGGCAGGAGTCAATAAATTTAAATCATACCTTAGCTACCCATCGTTGACGAGGCAAGCTTATGTCTGAAACAACTGGTGGCGGAGTCGTCTACGAATGCATAAAATGCGGAGCAAAAGTACTTACCGAGGAATTAGAGATGCGTGGAGGGGGAATCAAGTGCACCTTCTGCGGTTACCGAATTCTGAAAAAAATTAGACCGCCTGTCATAAAGCGGGTATCAACGGATTAGCATCTTGCTTAGACAAGAGTCCCTAACGCCAGCTTAGCCAACGCAATTTTGTCCTCTAACGACCGCATAACCGTATTAGCCGTGATAGCTTTCACCCCGAGTCTCTCAACCTTCTCTTTCTCCGCCCTGTCAACCTCATCCATGATGAACACGTCGAGAAAGTCACGGTAGAGAAGAGCCACGGAACTGGCAGAAACTTCCAAGCCCAATCCTCGCATAAGCTTGTCTGCAGGACCCTTTATCGTGGCGCCGCCGACTATGGGACTTACAGCAGCCACCTTGGCTTTAGTTTCTCTCAGAGCCTCTCTAACCTTCCCGACCGCCAGAATGGGTCCGATGCTCACTATCGGGTTGCTGGGACACACGATTACGCCGTCAGCGTCCCGTATAGATTCAATAACCTGAGGAGCTGGGTGCGTCGATTCAGCGCCTTCAATGATCACGTCCAGAACCTTGTCGGTTGCCCCTCTTCTTACAAGGTATTCTTCGAAGTGCATCTTGCCCGCGTCGGTGATTATCTGCGGCGCAATTTTGCCGTTGGTCGCTGGCAGGATTTTTACTCTGAGCCCGAGGGCGCTGCAAAGCCTCTGCGTGACTTCGTCTAGGGAGAATCCTTCTTTCAGAAGCTTTGTTCGATAGATGTGTGTTGCAAGATCTTTGTCGCCGAGCTTGAACCACGTTTCCAAACCGTACTTTTGAAACATGTCGAGGCAGTTGAAAGTGTCGCCCCGTATTCCCCAACCCTTCTCTTCGTCCACGATGCCCGCGAGCGTGTACATAGCAATGTCAGGGTCGGGCGAAACGTGCAAACCGTGCAGTTCTATGTCGTCGCCCGTGTTCACGATTATGGTTACGTTCTCATGCGGCACTATCTTAACCAAACCTTGAAGAAACTTGGCAGCACCCACACCCCCTGCTAGACAAACCACTCTTTCAATCAAAGGGATTCCCTAGGCACATGTTTCGACGAGGTAGGGGTTTAACGTTAGCGGTCAGTGACTCAGAAGTGCCTTAGAAGATTTCTTTCTCGCCGATTTTCCTCAGCGTTTTTCCGCGAAGCCTTATGGGAGGACCGATGGTTTCTTCCATTCGTTTTTCGGTCGTTTTCCGCTTCACGGTTTCTCCGCACACGCCTCTTGGCAGCAGTCTTCGCTTCACGCATGTTGCGTAGTTGCAGTTCGCTACGTTGCATTTTTCCTCGGTCCATCTGCACCAGACGTCTGCGCCCTTAAAGATTATGGCGTTTTTTCCGCACTTGAACAAATCACATCTTGGGGAACAATATTTTTCTTCACCCAATGTAGACACTACCTTAGAACAGTTTTCACGCAAAATTCTGGATGATTTCACCGTTCAACAAAAATGGCTTAGGCGTTTGGATGTTATAAACTTTTCCAATTCGCCCTACTCTTTTTTCTGGGTTGGTCTGAGTCTGCGGTAGAGGAAGACAAGCAGAAAGGCGGCGACCAGCAGGATTATGAAGATTGCTGTGGCGAAGAGGCTCGTCTCCGTTATGAACCCGCCTACCGAGACAACCTCCCCTATTCTAAGAGTGAGGGTTTGTGGGTCTTGAAGATTAAGCGTCGTGATCTGGTACAGTCTCTCGCCTATGTGGACGAAGATTCTGTATCTTTCTCCGACGAGTTCCGTGAACTGCGCAACGCCGTTTCTTGCAGTGTTCTTAGACAGGATGTAGCCTTCTCTTTCTACGGTAACGTTTGCGTTAGGTATTCCCTGTCCAAAATAGTCCAGCACGTTGATGTCGAGCGTTAGGTTGAAAAGCCTGCAGTAGACGCTGAGGTTTGTCGGCTGGTTTACGAGTAGGACGCTCGTCTCGTTCAATAGAAAACCGCCCTTGTACACTTTTACTATGTACTTTCCGAAAGTCAGGCTGAAGGCGACTCCTCCGCTGAGAGCTGTGTTCTGGCTTCCAACGGGCTCGCTCATCGCTCCTAAGCCCCAATCTGTGATGTTGACCTGCGCGTTTTGTAGAGAATGCCCAAGTCTGTCGAAGACCTTCACCACGAGCTCGTACGTTGGGCATGTCAAATTGAGCCAGCTTGTCTGCGTCAAGTTCAAAGTAACCGTGTGAAATGGGTTATCATAGCGGTTTGCTTTCACCGTATAGTCAATGTTTACGAAGAGGTCTCGAAGAGTAGCTATACCACTTAGGTCGGTTTCAATGGAAGAAGTCCCGTTAGCAGTCGTGTTGGTTCCCTTGATGTACGTGAAATTCGCGTTGACAGCGACGTAGGGAATTACATTGCCTCCTTCATCCTTCACTGCTACTCGGAGGTGGGCTAGGGAGCAGGTGATGTTTAATGCTTGGGCAGCGGTGAGGTTTCCAGAGAGACTTATCGTGGGCGTGGCTCCCACGCGTGAATCATTTAAGAATGCTGTAAAAGTGTAGTTGGTAGCTTGCACGTAGAAGGATGCGTTGCCTTCTTCATCTGTAGTGTCTGTGCTCACGCTGGCGGTTGCGTTTTTCGCTTCGACAACTATGCCCTCCACTGGCTCGTCGTCCAGATTCAACGCCCTAACTTCGCATGCAAAGGACTTTGAGACAATCGTGAAAGTCTGAGTATCCTGCACAGGCTTCACTGTTCCCGAAGGCGTGGTACGTGTCACGTTTACCCTGTAGAGTCCCAAGCTCGCGTTTGCCGGAATCGACCAGCTAACCGCGACTATACCTCCAGACTGTGAGGCGTTTATGTTGGGAGAAGTGAACACGGTTTTTCCGCCGTAGATTATCGTTACCCTCATAACGTCCGTGGGCTGAGTGTAATTCACTGCATTCACGTTTACAACCTGAAACCGATGATATTCAACCGCGTCAGTGAGACCTACCGTGAAGGTTCCCGTGGACTGGTTGCTGCCTACGTTTAGGGTTAGGTTGTAGGTTCCAATGTAGAAGGTGTGGGCGTTCGAGTCGAAATCAGTCGGGTATATTTTTGATTGGTTGCCGTAACCTCCCCCATAACCCAGTAGTGGTCCAGTGCGTATGGAAAGATTCGATGAATGTGCCTTGTTGTTAGGGTCTTCAACTGTAACGTTTGCAGAGTAATCTGTTCTTGTTTCTCCACCCGTGATGATGGCGAGAATTGTGATGTTTTCACCTTCTTGAACGCGTGTCTCAGTTGACCTCACTATGTAATTTGTTTTTATTATGAAATCGACCGAACTGCTGATAACATCAGCTTCCGCGTCTCTCAGTGTTACAGGGTAAGTGCCCAACGTGGCGTTCGGAACCACAAACGTGTCGCTCACGATATTTACTGCTGCAGTACCGTTTCTTACCGAATGCCCGTCGAACAGGATTTGGTAAGCCCCGTCTGTCGTGTTAATCTGTCCAGTGAGATCAACTGTATCTCCAACAAACCCCGCGTATTTAGAGAGTTGGCTTATCGAAGTCTCAGCAAAAACTTGGGGCGTGTATAAGGCTGTGAAGGAGGCTAAAATAAGTAGGATTATCGAGAGAGTCATAATCGCTGTTACTCGCTGTTTTTTGTGCAATTCATTCCCTCTTGTCATGATGGCTCATGAAGGTTTGACATTTCATAGTAAAGGAACATTTAAAGCTTTTATCTGTTATCGCCCTCTGATGTAGTTCTTGCTCTTCCATCACACTAGTACACAGCCCGCCTTCTCCAGTAAGCGGTAAATACTCGAGATGCAAGACACTCCTGATATCTTGAAGGTGGTTAGATGATTGCGAACATTCTAAGCATAGTGCAGAAACACGAAGAATGGCGCGGAAAGCAATGCTTAAACCTCATCCCGTCAGAAAACGTCATGAGCCCCCAAACTCGAGCTTTGCTGTCCTCAGACCTAGCCCACCGATACACTGCCCCAGACCGCTTCTACATGGGCACACGTTTCATCGACGAAATAGAAAATTACGGAGAAAAAACCGCCAGAACCCTATTCAAAGCAGAGACCGCAGACCTGCGCCCCCTCTCTGGACACATAGCTGACTGGATTTTTCTGGAAAACTTCACGAAGCCAGATGACGTTTTGATGTGTGTCTCGGCAGAAGAGGGCGGCTATCCTGGAATCTGGATGAAGGGATTGCCCAGAATT
>CAZPDY010000039.1:0-7892 GCA_964585455.1 uncultured Candidatus Bathyarchaeia archaeon
CCTATACGGTTTGGACACCATCTCGGTTGGCACGGCTACAGCCTTTGTCATGGAATGCTTCGAGCTAGGGCTCATCGACAAGCAAGTTACTGGGGGCTTAAACCTCAAGTTTGGCAACAAAGAGGCAGCTCTCGAACTCGTCCATCAGATGGCGAAGGGGAAAGGATTCGGAGTCACCGTTGGTCAAGGTGTACGTAGGATGAAGAAGCTTTTCGTCGAAAAGTATGGCGCGAACCCGACGGTTTTAGACGACATTGGCATGGAAGCCAAGGGCTTAGAGTTCTCCGAGTACGTGACCAAAGAATCGCTGGCACAGCAAGGCGGGTACGGGCTTGCGTTGAAGGGACCTCAGCACGACGAGGCTTGGCTCATATTCTTGGACATGGTTCACAACCTCATGCCTACCTTCGAGCAGAAAGCCGAAAACCTCTACTGGTTCCCCATGTTCCGCACATGGTTTGGTTTGAATGGCTTGTGCAAACTCCCATGGAACGACGTCGTGCCAGAGGACAACAAGAAGACGAAAGAGCCCGCTAAGGTCTTGGCGCACGTAGAAAACTACGCCAAATTCTTCACCGCCGTCACAGGCAAAAAGGTCACACAAGGGGATATCATTCTGATGAGCGAGAGAGTCTACAATTTTCAACGCGTCTTCAACCTACGCATGGGGTTCGGCAAACGAGAACACGACGCAATACCCTACCGAGCCGTTGGACCAGTAACTATAGAAGAGTACGAAAGCCGTGCAGAACGCTATGATACGCAGCTCGAGAAGATGGGCTACCACCCTAAGGGCAAGCCGACTGAAGAAAAAATGGCAGCTTTGAGGAAACGCCGTGAGGCAGAATACGAGAAGTTGAAGGACGCCGTCTACAAGAGGCGAGGATGGGACGCGAACGGCGTGCCCACGTTGCGAAAAATGAAGGAGTTGGGGATAGGTTTTCCAGAAGTCGTTGAGCTTCTGAAGAAAAAAGGTTGACGTTAACACAGGGCTGCTGAAGACTCTAGAATGGAGAGGAGGGCTGAAACCCCTCAGCTGTACGACGGGTCAGACAACGTCTTAACGCCTCGGAGTTTCAAACCTCTCCACCATAATACTCGGGAAAAAAGCCTATAAACCTAACGCACCCAAGCATGTTCAACCCACATGGAGCCGTGGATTCTCGAATGCAAAACCCGAACAGGACAGTCGTTTTAACGGGGTTTGAACCCTTCGCAGGCTTCCGAGTAAACCCCTCCTGGGAAACCGCAAGAGCGTTCGACGGCGAAAAAATCGACTCTTTCAGGGTCAAATCCTTCCAGATACCATTGGTATACGAGAAAATCAAACCCGCAATCGCAAGAATAATTAGCACACAGAAACCAGCGGTCATAATCAGCTTGGGGCAATCCTACCGTCCCTTTCTTTCGTTGGAAAAAGTAGCCATAAACCTCGCAGATCTAACTGAATCCACAATCCTCTACAACTGTCGAACCCGCCCGAAAGACGAAACTCTGGAGCTCAATGCGCCAGACGCGTACTTCACAACTTTGCCCATCCGGAAAATCCTCGGCAACCTGCGAAAAAACGACATCCCAGCGGAAATAGGCTACACGGCTGGTACGTTTGGATGCAACCAGCTATTCTTCTACACGATGCACAAGATACACAAGGAGAGACTGAAAACGCTTGCAGGGTTTATCCACGTCCCGAGCCTGCCCTCCCAAGCAGCCCAGCTGCAGAGGAAAGGGAAGGGGAACATACCTTGCATGAGCCTTGACACTATGGTAAAAGCGCTCGAAATAGCGGTAAAAACAACGCTCGACAACTTGGGCAAATAGACGCTACTCTTCAACCATTTTAGGGTGAATCAGATGATGGCAGTGGGGGCATAGCACTTGCCCTCTATCATAGCTTGCGTGCCACTGGTTTTTGCAGAAGGGGCATTGTAGAATAATCGTCCTGCCTGGAAGGAAAAACCATTGCCGACTGAACATGAGCACGGCTATTCCGGATGGTATCGTTGCAGCTGCCAGAATCACTAGGTACATCATCTTGAATTCAACGCCTGAAATTACGTTGAGCTGTTCTTCCCAAAGAAAAGCCCAGAATGCAGACAATGGTTCTGCGCTGGAAGTCACGGAAGGCCATGCGTTCCACAACACGAATAGCAACGCTGTAAGCCCTATGAAGAGAAGGGTTGCGCCGAGAGCGTAGCCGAGTTTGTAGCGTCGGATTGTTTTCCTCAACGTCGCGTGCTCCTTGTTTTGTGAGATTTGTTCGTGACTTCTTAAAGCTGTTATGAATTGAGACATCAGGTTGAGTGGGAATATCCCGCATTCTTTGTCGATGAGTTTTTATGCGTCTCCAGAAACGTGTGTTTAAACCAAGTGTGTAGATTAGTTGCCCCAAGACAAGCCCGAGCCACTAGACTCGTCTAACTTGAACCCCTTGTTTCTCCGTTCGGTAGTGAACGCCTTCGGCATGGGCATGATTAGCCCGTTCATCGGCGCCTACGCTGTACAGCTCGGCGCTTCATCGTCTGAGATGGGATGGTTTCAATCTTCTGCAAACATCTCAAACAACGTCTTGCAGGTTTTCTGGGGAAAACTAAGCGACCGACTGGTCAAGAGGGTGCCCTTCCTAGTGTTGGGCAACTTAATCATAATGGCACTCTGGGTTCCGATGATGTTCGTGACAAACTCAACCCAGCTAATCGTTCTGGTGATTATTCAGGCTCTTCTGGGGTCTATGGCGACGCCCACTTGGACTGCGTTGATCGGAGATTTAGTTCCATCCCTTAGGCTTGGAAGAGTAAGCGCCTCCATAAACCTGTGGGCTTCCCTCGGGAGCCTAGCCGCCACTCTGGCTTCAGGGCTCATAATGATCAGCGTCGGAGGAAGCCCGCAGAACATGTTCTTCATTCCCTTCATCGTGGCAATCGTCAGCGGTTTAGTTTCGGCTCTAATAATGCTCCGCTTAAAAGAACGTGCAAGCGCGTCTTCAAACTTGAAAGGCTCAGGCTTATTAGACGCCGTTTCCTTCGTGGGGAAGTCGCCTGACTTCATGAAGTATTCCATAGCTGGAGCGGTCTTCAATTTCTTCATGGCCATCGCGTGGCCGCTCTTTTCAATAACCCTAGTCAGAGTGTTGAATGCGTCCATGCTGGAAATCGCTTTGCTCTCGGTGGTTCAGCTGGCGTTCACGATGATTCTCCAGAGGCAGATGGGAAGACTTGCTGATCATCGCGGGAGGAAGCCCCTGCTCGTGGCGTATAGGTTTAGCTTGGTGACCGTTCCGCTGGCTTATGCGTTTGCTCCAAACGTCTATTTCTTGATCGCTTCAGAAGCTTTCTGGGGGATCTTCATGGCGGTGGGACAGGCTTCGATGACTGCGTATTTGCTCGACGTGATTCCTGAAATGCATCGGGGAAGCTACACTGCCTTCCATAACCTTCTGATGGGAATTACTACGTTCTTCGGTTCCCTTCTAGGTGGGTACCTCACCGACTATACCATAAGCTTGTTTGGGCTTGCTGTGGGGCTGCAGGTTGTCTATTTACTGTCAACGGTGGGTAGGGGGGTGGGTGCCGCTACGTATCTAACACTTAAAGAAACTCTGAGCAAAGACGGTGTTTTGCCCGTGTCTTAGACCAGTAGCCAAGCGCCTGCTTTTCTTTTTCTTGTCTTTTTTGTGGCGGTTTTCTTTCCTGCACGCTTTTTGACAATGGGTTTCGGTTTCTTTTCTCTTCGGCTACGTGAGGGAGGCAGTGCAAGTATTTTCTGTTTTCCTAAGACTGCTCTGAAGGCTCCGTGTTTTGGGCATTGGAAGAACCCGATTTGAAGTTGAAGTGCCTCGCCTTTTTTGTTTGGGCGTCCAGTCATCTTCCACGTCTTTTGAGGTTGGGGGATTTCTGTCCCGCACTTTGGACATCTGGCCACACTCTTTTCCATAGCCATGACGTACATTCTGCCCCTCACGATTTTCATCTTAATTCTTCCCTTCTCCACGAGGTGGTGGAGGAACGTGGAAAAGTCGGCTATGGTGAACGTTGACATCTTGGAGATTTCTGGAGTGCTGAATTCTGTGTGGTAGCGAATTCCCTCCATTATTTCTTGAGAGGTGAAAGCCTTGTCTTTTCGTTCGTTTAGGAAGGAGATGATTTCCTCTTCCAATTCGCCGTGGGGTTTTCCGTTCTCAAATTCGTGCCTGCTAATCGGCATAGAGGTTTCCTGTCTATAATTGGTCTTTTGAGACTTTAGGGTTTCGCTCAGACACGATGTTAGACGTCGAAGCGGTCGTTCTTCCAGACGTCTGCGGTGTCGCTGTAGCCTCTTTTTTCCCAGAACCCGAGCTCCTTCGTCCGCATAAAAGTTATTCGTTCGACCCACATGGCGCTCTTGTAAGCATATTTTTGGGGGACGACTAGTCTCAGTGGACCGCCGAGGGGTTCTTCGAGAAGCTTGCCATTAAGCTTGTAAGCTAAGAGCACGTCGTCGTGGAGCAGTTCCTCGATTGTCAGAGAGGTCGTGTAGCCGTCTGAGCACTTGAAGAAAACGTGCTTTGTATCTTCGTTGGGCTCCACGATCTGAACCATGGCGCTGAAACTGACCCCGTACCATTTGCAGTCTCTGACGCTCCAGCCTTCCACGCAGTGGAAGTCACTCTTGGATTCGGCTGCTGGAAGGTTGAGGAAAGCCTGCCAGGTTAGCTTCTGTGGATTCTTAACTTCGCCGTCGACGGTTAGTGTCCACGTTTTTAGGTTGATTCTTGGGTTTTCGGGGGTTATGCCTGGGTGGTCGATGTTCCATCGCAGAAGACGGTCTATCTCATGTTGACCCGGTGGGAGTTTGTTGGGGGTCATCAAGTAGGTTGTAGTGTTGGTTGCTTTTAAGTGTGGTTTTTCTCTGTGCCTAGACTAGACCGTCCTAATAGGCTTGGTTGCACGGAATTCTAAAACCTCGCACGGGCTTCAATGTTGTTGCCTTTGTTTTCTGATGCTTCTAACGTAATCTTTAATCATGCTGGAGTGCACAAAGGCTAGTTCTTCAGGTATCTCGTCTAGGCGGAACAGCTTGATTTCTTCGATTTCCTTCTCCTGTCTCCTGATACTTCCTCCGACGGGCTTCACGAGGAAACAAGCGGGCTGATAGTCGTATTCTATCCCGCCTTGGACACCCTTTTCGCGGTATTCGCCGATTTGCCTCATAATCTCGATGTCTAGCCCTGTCTCTTCCTTCACTTCCCGCACGACTGCTTGCTCGACTGTTTCTTCAGCGTCAACTTTTCCACCAGGCAGAGCCCAGTAACCTTTGAAGGGCACGGTGCCCCTCTTCACCAGCAAGATTCTGCTGTCTGGGAAATCCACTATTGCCGTCGCCGTCCTGCCGCTAAACTTCATGTTACCACGCCGCGTGCCTTATGCTGCTATCTCAGAATGTTTTTTCTGATTTTATAGTTTTTAGTCACGTCTTCCATCACGCCGTCTTCGAACGCGTAAACTTCTTCCAAGCACTTCTTCCAGTCCCTCTCGTACATTTCGGGGTCGTCTACCCTCTCTTCCGAAGGATCAACATGAACCCATCTGTTCTGTCCCGTGTCCCAAATCTCCGTCCAAGCATGATCAGACAAGTCGAGAATTATTCTGGCTCGGTAGCCGTTCGCCAAGCAAACGGCGGTGAACAGGACGCTGAACTCTCTGCACATGCCTTGACCATACTCGATTATCTCGAAGGGGTCGCTATGCCGAACGATGTCGCCCTTGTTGAACTTAACCCTGGCGTGGACCCATTCGAGCAGTTCGGGCAAGGTGTGTCTTTTCGTGAAGAACTTCTTGAGTCGCGTCTGCAGCTCTGGGTCTGCGAGTTTTTCGCTGATTCTTCTGTACATTTCGACGGCTTCTTCGGGGGGTAGGGAGGCTGTCACGTTCTTCATCCTCAAGTTTTACCTATGACCGTCTTAATGACGTGAAGAAATGAAAATGCCTTGTGAATGAAAGATAACTATCGAGAATCTGCATGGCGGATGTCGGGTGTTCTGTTTTTAGTACAGCGTGTTCTGAAACGTGGCATTAAGTGTCTGAACCCCCTTTAGTTAACTCAATGATCGGGAGGTGGTTCTGAAAATCGACCCTGACCGAATTGATACGAATGTTACAGGAATTCGGAACTTTTGTCGTAGTAATCCTACTGGCATACGTGGTCTACAAACTAAGCTTGTTGGTTGAAGCCATGGGCGACAAAATCGAGGGAAAGAGGGAAGGAACAGCGGACGAAAAGGCAGGGGGAGAGAGAGGAGTTCAGGATGTGAAAAGATGAGAAACATCATCGTTTTCCTCTTGTTGCTCACGACCGTGTTTGTAGCAATTGTGCCTTTCACCATAGAGCGAACAGACGTTGGAGGAAAAACCCGGTTCTATTCATCGTCGACTCAGCTGAGGCAGTTTTCATCCTACGAAGAGCTGGTAAGGTATTTGGATACCCAACCGCAATTCAGTCCTTACTACACAAGTGCACTCGAACGTTCAAGCTCACTCTCGTCGAACACCTTCGAATCATTCTCCTCGATGAAAGAGGCTTGGGGTCTTGGACTTTCTGCCATCCCCGAGTACTCAGCGACGAACGTTCAAGTGGAGGGCGTCGACGAAGGAGACTTCGTCAAGACGGACGGGGAATTCATCTACGTCATCTCAAGAAAAAACATCACAATCTTGAAGGCGTTTCCTGCAGAAGACGCTGCAATTCTCTCACAGATACGGCTGAACGGAACCTTGAAGGACATGTTCATAAACGGAGACAGACTGGCAGTCTTCGAGGAAAGCGAATCTAAAACCTTCATCAGAGTATACGACGTAACTGACCGACGAAACCCCACCTCAACCATGAATGTTTCTTCTGACGGCTACTACTTCAACTCTAGGATGATAGGGAGATATGTTTATGCGGTGATAAACAGCCCAGCAGTTTAGCTGAAGAAGTGGCGCTTCCAAAAATATACGCTAATGGCAAAGTCGACGAGGTGCCCGCCAGCGACGTCTACTACGCCGACACCCCAGACTACAGGTACACTTTCACCACCGTAATCGCCATGAACATACAAAGAGACGAGGAACCCTCACACGAGACTTTCCTGTTTGGGAACACGCGTCTCATGTACGCTTCGTTGAACAACATCTACGTAGCCCTCCGAGAGTATGACAGAACGCTGATTTTCAAAATCCACGTCGATGGGAACACGGTAGAGTGCTCAGCGAGCGGAGAGGTTCCAGGCTACGTGTTGAACCAATTCTCCATGGACGAGTTTGGAGAACACTTCAGAAGCAGTCTCGACAGGCAATGTCGCACGAAGTTTGGAACAAGCAACATCTAAAAACCACGTCTACGTCCTCAACATGAGCTTGAAAGTCGTAGGAAGTTTAGAAAACCTTGCGCCTGGAGAAACAATCCATTCAGCAAGGTTCATGGGCAACATATGCTACCTCGTAACCTTCAGGAAGATTGACCCTCTGTTCGTGATAGACCTAAAGGAACCGGAAAACCCAACTGTGCTAGGCGAATTAGAGATAACAGGATACTCCGACTACTTGCACCCCTACGACGAGAATCACGTCATAGGCATAGGCAAAGAAACTATAGCAGCAGAAACAGGAGATTTTGCCTGGTATCAAGGAGTAAAAATATCGCTCTTCGATGTAAGCGACGTTACAAATCCAGAAGAGATAGCGAAGTATGAAATCGGTGACAGAGGAACAGAGTCGCCCGCTCTGACAGATCATAAGGCACTTCTCTTCGACAGATCGAGAAACCTTCTCGTAATACCGGTCTTAGTCGCCGAGGTAGATGGGGTAAGCTCCCCAAGCAACTACGGAAAGTATGTCTGGCAAGGCGCTTACGTGTTCGAGGTATCTCCAGAC
>CAZPDY010000040.1:0-7865 GCA_964585455.1 uncultured Candidatus Bathyarchaeia archaeon
ACTCGGCGAGACAGTCGACGGCGCAGTCATCGGCTTCGGGGGACATAAACTAAAAATCACGGGAGGCTCCGACAAAGACGGCTTCCCCATGAGACAAGACATCCACGGCGGAATAAAAACCCGCACCATCATGACCAAGGGCGTCGGCTTCCACGCAACCCGTAAGGGGGAGCGTAGAAGAAAAACGATCCGCGGAAGCGTCATCACCGAGGAAACCGTTCAAATCAACATGAAAATCGTCGAAAAACCCAAGAAAACAGAAAAAGCCAAGCCGCCCGAAAAAGCCGAAAAACCCGAACCCGAAGAAACAAAGGCTGAAGCAGAAGCGGAAGCAGCAGCTAAACCAGAAAAAACCAAGAAAGAGCCAAAAACCGCCAAAGAAGAGACCAAACAACCCAAAGAGAAGCCAAAGGAGACAGAAAGCGGAGGCTAACCCCCTGAAAAAACTGCCCAAACAGCCCGAAGTCAACATAGGAACCATCGGACACGTAGACCACGGAAAAACCACGCTAGTCCAAGCTCTAACGGGCGTCTGGGCATCGAAGCACAGTGAAGAACTGAGACGCGGCATCACGATAAAACTAGGGTACGCCGACACACCCATCTACAAATGCCACGGCTGCAACGAACCAGAATGCTACACCACCGAACCAAGATGCCCAGCTTGCAACGCAAAATGCGAGTTTCAAAGAGCCGTCAGCTTCGTGGATGCCCCGGGTCACGAGGCGCTCATGGCAACGATGCTCTCAGGAGCCGCAGTGATGGACGGTGCTCTTCTCGTCATCGCCGCAGACGAGCATTGTCCCCAGCCCCAGACTCGAGAGCACTTGGCAGCCATCGAAATCGTAGGCATCGATAAGATTGTCATCGTTCAGAACAAGATAGACATAGTTGACGAGAACCGAATCTTGCAAAGCTACCGTGAAATCACTGAATTCGTCAAGGGCACCATAGCAGAAAACGCCCCAATCATACCAATATCAGCTCAACATTCTGTCAACATCGACGCCCTCCTCCAAGCCATGGAAACCCACATTCCCACACCCAAACGCGACCCCGCAAAACCCCCTCAAATGTACATCGTCCGCTCTTTCGACATAAACAAACCAGGAACCACAATCGACAACCTAGCAGGCGGCGTCATAGGGGGCAGCATCATCCAAGGAGTGTTCAAAGTCGGCGACGAAATAGAAATCCGCCCAGGCATACGAACCGAAAAACAAGGTCAAAACGTGCACGGACCCCTCCTAACCGAAATAACCAGCCTCCAAGCAGGCAGGAAAAACATGGAAGAGGCACAATGCGGAGGACTGGTCGGAATAGGAACACTGCTCGACCCATCCTTGACCAAAGCAGACAGCCTCACCGGCAACCTAGCCGGGCTACCTGGAAAGCTCCCTCCAACAATCTCAGAGCTCACCGTAGAGACCCACTTCTTTGAACGCGCAGTGGGAACCAAGGAGATGCTCGAGATAGAGCGAGTGCGCCCGAAAGAAAGCCTACTCCTAGACGTGGGGACAACCATCACTACTGGGACGGTTGCCTCTCTCAGGGGAGAGGAAGCAACCTTACAACTCGGACGCCCAGTGTGCGTCGAAAAAGGAATGCGAGCAGCTTTAAGTAGGAAGATAGCTGGAAGATGGCGGCTAATCGGCTACGGAATAGTCAAGTAAACCAAAAAGTGAAAAATTTTTGCCCCCAGACAAGTCGAACAAGGCACCAAAAATCATTTTAGATTCGAGCTTCCTCTTCATCCCTTCCCAATTTAAAATAGACATCTTCGAAGAGTCAGCAGCGGTCTTAAATCAACGGTTTGAACCCCTAATCCTCTCTTCAACCTACGAAGAGTTGCAGAGAATAGCCCAAAGCGGGTCACCAAAACTAAGACGACAAGCAGCCTTCGCCTTGAAACTCGCCCAAAAATGTCGAAGAATAGACATCGAGAAGAGACAAGAGGAATCTCATGATGATGTAATTGTCCGGGTGGCTTCGGAAATGGCGTGTTGTGTCGCGACTAATGACAGAGTCTTAAGAAAGAGGCTGAGGCGCAAGAGCGTGCCAGTCATCTACTTGAGGCAGAAGTCACGTTTAGCCGTGGAAGGAGCCATCTGAACTTTGTTAAAAATAGGGAAGCTTTTTAAAATCCCTTAGAAGTCTATGTTAGTCACAAGCCAATTCAAGACGGAAGGAAAAAGTCATAATGTTTAAGCTTCTAGTTCTGGAAGACACGATTCGCATCCCTCCAGATAAATTCAGCGAACCCCTTGAGAAGGCAGGGCACGAACAGTTGAAGATAAAGTATGAAGGCATGGTGGACGAAGAACTCGGCTACGTGGTGGCTGTCACCGACATCACGGTTAGCCCCACTGGGAAGATAATCCCAGGAGACGGCGCCACGTATCACAAAGTCTCCTTCTCACTCCTCGCATTCTACCCGAAAATCCAAGAAGTCGTCGAGGGCGAAGTGGTGGAAATCGCGGATTTCGGCGCCTTCGTCCGTGTCGGTCCAATCGACGCGTTGTTGCATGTATCACAGCTCATGGACGACTTCATCTCCTACGACGAAAAGCAAGGCGTATTGATGGGAAAGGAAACCAGACGGAAACTATCCTCGGGAGACCACGTTAGGGCGCGCATAACAGCTGTGTCGTTGGCTCGAGGAGGAGGCTCGGGCAAGATTGGAGTCACTGCTAGACAGCCTTCTCTCGGAAAGCTCGAGTGGATAAAGGAAGACTTGAAGAGACTTCAGGGCGAAGCTGAAAAAGAAGTAGCCAAGAAGGCTAAAGAAGGGGAGAAGAAGCAGCGATGACTGAAAAAGCCTGCCGAGAATGCCACACGTTGACTACGGGCGCGTTGTGCCCAAGATGCAAAACCGCCACTCTCAGTGACGATTTCAGCGGGCTCGTCATAATCATCGACCCACAGGAATCCGAGATAGCTAAGGCGATGGGAATCAAAGAGAAAGGACGTTATGCACTGCGCGTCCGATAACATCGGCGACCTCACGCAGATTCCCAGAAGATGATTAGAATGCCACGAGAAAAACCATGTCCAAACCTCGACACCAACCTGAAAAACTGTGGCTGCACCTACACCTCTTGTGACAGGAAAGGCAGATGCTGTGAATGCATTCGCTTCCACCGAGAGCGGAACGAACTGCCCGGATGCTTGTTCCCGCCCGAAGCTGAAAAAACCTTCGACAGGTCTGTAGAGAGGTTTGTGGCGAGCCACGGGTGATTGGAATCCGCTGCCTTACGCCTCTGCTTCGGAAGAAACTGAAAAAGCCTTTGGGGATGCTGGTTAGAGGCTCCTTGGAAGAGACAGTTACCATCGTGCAGGCGTTGATTGAGAAAGAAAAACCAGCAAAGACGGTTACAGTGGGCGACCAAGTATCTGAGGACTTGACCTCTCACGGTCTTCTGCCTCACGTTTTAATCGTCGACAACAAAATCATGAGAAAAGAAATACCACCAATCATTGCCACTTGTGACATAGTTGTTAACGTGAAGAACCCTCCGGGAACCATAACTGACGAAGCTTGGCTGACTATCGAAAGGGCGATGGCGGATTCTCAGCGAGCAAAAATCGTAGTCGACGGCGAAGAAGACCTCTTAACCCTAGTCGCCATACTAACGGCGCCCGAAAACTCGCTAGTCTTCTATGGACAGCCCCATGAAGGAGTCGTGGCGGTCAAGACGACGGCGGAAGTGAAGCGGAGGATACGAGAAATCGTCGATGCTATGAAGAGCTGTTGAGGGATGGGGGCTAGGCTGAGGCGAAGCCGCCAGAAAAAGCACTTGTCATAAACACGAGCAGCCCCGCTATTCCCAATAATATGCCCACCATGACTAAAAATGAATTGGCGAGCGCGTTGGCAGGGGACATGTTAATCATTCCATAGATGAAAACAACCAAGCCCATCAGGCATAAAATGAGCCCGACTAGCACACCCCGAGTTTCCAACAGCAGTCACGAATATAGCTTGAGTAACCCAGATGAAAAGCATTTAGAATACGCAATCAGTATTCCAGCTTCACTCCGACAGTCTTATAAGGACAAGAACGCTTTTCTCTGTGCCAACACGAATCATCAACGGATGAATAAAGCTTGAAGGTTAAAATCCTCTCCCAAAAATACAACTCCCTGCTTAGAAGAAAGGAAGTAGTCTTCGAAGTAGACCACAGCCAAGAAGGACAGACGACTCCCCGTCTGGAATTAAGGCAAAACTTGGCAGAGATGCTAAAAACAAAGTCGAACCTAGTCTTTGTCGAAAAGGTGGAAACAAAGACGGGAACCATGATTGCCTTAGGAGAGGCAAACTCTTACGAATCCCTTGAACAGGCAAAACTAGTCGAACGCGAGCACATAATAACTCGAAACGTTCCTCCAGAGAAGAAGACCGCGGAAGCAGAAAAACCGAAGGAACCTGAAAAAACCGCTCCTGCTCCAAAACCCAAAGAGCCCGAGGAGAAGAAAGAGAAAGAAGGGTAGGTGAACGGTGAATGGCTAAAAAAACAGAAGAGCCCAAGGTCGAAAAGGCCGGAGAAGAGGCTGAAGCCGAGAAGGTTGAAGAGAAAGTCGTAGAGGAGAAACCCAAGAAACGTAAGGGAAAAGTGCCGAAAAAGAAGAAAAAAGAAAAGGGTCTCTTCAAGTACTACAAAATCGATGAGAACAGCTTGAAACGATTACTCCCCTTCTGTGAGAGATGTGGTCAAGGGTTCTTCATGGCGGACCATGGCAACCGATACACGTGTGGGCACTGTGGCTTCACACGGTACAAGGAAACCCAAGAAACGCGAGGTGCAGAAGCCTGAACCAGCCAAGGATGAAAATTCGCGTTCACGTTTTCATCCACGATGTCTCAGCGGAACGCTTCTTGGAAATCAGACGCCCCTTTCCTCAGGTCAAGATCGCCACAAACCTCAACATAATAAGTGTGAACAAATCAGGCGACGACTTGTTGGAAGTACCCTTCATATTCACAATAACCTACAACCCCTCAGTTGCCCAGATCAGCTTTAAGGGCAAGGCTCACGTTACCGGAGACAGGGAAGAGTTGAAGAGGATACTCTCTGATTTCACGAAAAAGAAGCCGCCAGAACCAGTTGTCATGCAGACGATTTCGAACATGGTATTCCTGGAGTCCGTGCTTATTTCGAGGACGATAAACGTTCCTCCACCCATCCCGCTTCCTCAAGTACCGTTGGTTCAGGATGAAAAAAAGAAGACGGAGCCAACTTATCGAGCGTAAAAACCGCTTTTATTTTAGGGGCACGTACATCGATGAACGTGAGGCGCCGATGCCTGGTTGCCCGTGCTTCACCGGTTTGTTTGTGATTGCGTATTCTCCGAGGTAATGTCCAATCATCTCGGGCGTGATTTCGACGGGGGCGAATTCTTTTCCGTTGTGAAGTAGAACCTTGACTCCAACCATTTCTGGTAGGATTACCATGTCTCGGGCGTGTGTCTTAATCATCAAGCTCTGTCCCTTGTCTATGGCTTCCCGTGCCGCCCTTATGTTTTCTAAGAGGATGCGTTGATCTGTTTTGAGTCCGCGTTGCAGGCTTCTTCGGTGGCGGGACGGGAGCAAGAGAATAAACTCGTCCATCGACAGGTTCTTCAACTGTTCGAAATTGTACCCCCGATACGTGAATTCTTTGGGCATAATTGTCTCCGCCTCTTAATCGTCACTCGAGCGATTTATTAACTTATTGTCTCCTCTTCTGTTTCCGGCCAGCGCCCCTAGCCGCAATCAAGCCTACTTTCTTGCCTGGAGAGGCGCCACGTGCGACTGTGGTGACTTTGCGGGCACCTTTGGAACCGCTTCCAAAAGGATGCGAAGCAGCTACCATGGCTATGCCTCGTGTTCGTGGATATTTGTGACCCTTCGCTCTTTTCTTGTAGTATTTCACGCCTGCTTTTAGGAAGGGTTTCTCGAGGCGCCCAGCCCCTGAGACTACGCCTATAGTTGCGCGACATAAACTGTTGACATATTTCGTCTTGCCCGATGGGAATTTTATCATGGTTCCTTGGGGGGTGTGAGCGATGACGGTCGCGTATGTTCCTGAGGAGCGGGCTATTTTTCCTCCGTCGCCCGGAGAAAGCTCGATGCCGCAGATCATGGTGCCCTCGGGTATGTTGTTCAGGGGGAGGACGTTGCCTATGTCTGGTCGTGCTTGGCTGCCGATTTGGATTTGTTGTCCTTCGTATATGCCTTCGGGGACTATGAAGTGGTAGTCTTGGTTGGCTGCGAGTCTAATCCTGGCCAGAGGGCTGCCTCGTCCTGGCTCGTGGAGGATTCCTTCGACTCTGCCCTCCATGATGCCTTCTAACTGTTCCTTGCTGATTGGCGGGTACTTGGCTGGCGCTATTCTTTTGTGGGTGGAAGCCTGAAAGGTAGGTCCTCCGCGTCCGCGTCTTTGAACTCGGATTCGTTTTCCCATGATCTTGACCTGCCGTCTATGTGAAGATGGGAATGCTGTTTAAATGTTTTATGTTTCAACAGTAGAGTGGCTTTCTTGACGTAGGTTCCTCATCCCCGTAAAGTGGGACCAGCTTGTTCATTTCTTCTTGAAGAAAAGCCAGTTCTTCATGTCCTTAAACCTAACGAGAAAGTAGACTCCCTTAAGTTTTTGACCGTGAATGCCCACAGTCAGCTTGTCTTCTGTCCTCTCCAGAAGAGTGAAAGTGCCCCTGTCCCAAATCTCCACTGTGCCAGCACCGTACTGACCCTCAGGTATCGTGCCCTCAAAACTGCCGTATTCGAGAGGATGATCTTCAACCTGAACGGCTAGTCTCCTGACTCCTGGCTCGGTTGGCGGGGTCTTGGGAACAGCCCAGCTCTTTAGCACTCCATCCATTTCTAACCTCAAGTCGTAGTGCAGGTGTGTGGCGGCGTGCTTGTGAATCACGTACTTGTTTCCTTCACTCATTTTCTCCTCACCTATTAAGCGCCCACTTCCTCTGCCACGTCGTCCAAGTCGAGGGAAGCGAGCTTAGCCTTCGTGGGAACTCCGTTCCATGACCAGCCTCGAGCCTGATAGTAGTCGTCGAGCATTCTTTCAAACTCGCTCCTCTTAATCCTGCTTCCCTTCGACGCTCCTCTGGGAATTGGGTCCTCAAACACTCGTGCGGGCAAGGAATCGCTCCTTCTGTCAAGCCCTTCTCTGGCGTTGAAAGCCCGCTGCACGTTGTAAACCCTCTCACCGATCATGAAGAGGTCAGCGACGCTTAGCTCCATCCCAGTCACCGCCTTAACCATCTCAGGATAAGCCTCAGCATAGAAGGTGTGCCTCGTAAACTTGCAGACTCCTACAACGTCATACAACATCATCAAGTCTTCATGAGTCTTGACCAAGTACCCTTTGTTCTCAGCCGAAAACCTGTCAACGCCAGAGAATTTCCACCATTTTCCAACCAGTTCTGTCCCGTAAATCATCGCTGTCAAGTGGTCGGCTCCGCGGACAGCGACTGCCGCTGCGAGTCCCATGCCCTTTATTCCCCTGACATCGTAGGCTGGCATTTCTAGTCCCTTTGAATGGATGGCGAAGTGGCTTGAGCCTTTTCCCAGCTTTTCGCTGGCTGCTTTCACGCCGTCTGACAGGAGAGCCCCAACGTTGCCTTCTCTGTAAGCCATCTTCCTCAAGACTGCTAGGGTCGCTTCTACGTCTCCAAACCTTAACTCTATTCCATCCAAATCTTCCTTGGTTAGTAGCCCTTTCTCGAAGGCTTCCATCGCCCACGAAACAGTAAGCCCCGCAGAAAGGGCGTCCAACCCGTAGAAGTCGCACATCATGTGGACGTGGCACAGGGCTTCAAAATCGTCAATCTCGAGGTTAGCCCCGAGAGAATAGATTGTCTCATAC
>CAZPDY010000041.1:0-7746 GCA_964585455.1 uncultured Candidatus Bathyarchaeia archaeon
CTGCTGTGAAGACTCCATGGACCCTCTAATCACGAACCCAAGAATTGGAAACATGACGAGCGGCACGACGATAATCCCGATGAGTATCTTCGGGTCACGCAGTAGCTCTTTGAGTTCTTTAACGAGGACGTTTCCCAAGCCCTTAAGCAAGGCCGACCACCTTCGCAAACGCCTCCTCCAAGTTTTCAACCTTATTCTTAGCCTTCAACTCGTCCGGCGTGCCTTCCGCAACAATTTTCCCGCCGCTAATCAGAGCCACCCTGTCACACAGATACTCCACTTCCAACATGTTGTGGCTAGAGAGCAGAACCGTGACACCATGTTCCTTCACGTACCGCTTGATTATTTCCCTCACATGGAACGAATGCAGCACATCCAGTCCACTGGTGGGCTCGTCCAACACTGCCAGCTTCGGCTTTGTCATGAGGGCTCTGGCTACGAGAAGCCGACGCTTCATCCCCTTGCTGTAAGTTTTGATCTTGTCCCCCAAGCGTGTGCCCAGCCCCGAGATTTCCTCAGCGCTCTTCACCATTCTCTCGAGGGTTTCTCGGTCTTCGGAGCTGAACTTAGCCATGAAGCGCAGGTATTCGTCTCCTGAAAGGTTCTTGTAGGCTCCCGCTTCTTCAGGGAGGTAGGTTATTAGTTTGCGGACTTCCGAAGCCTCCTCAACCACGTCATGACCATAGACTTGAGCCGAGCCTGAAGTCGGCAGAATCAACGTGGACACGATTCTGAGCGTCGTGGTCTTTCCAGCGCCGTTTGGACCGATGAGGCCGTAGATCTCGCCGCGTTTGATTTGGAAGCTTAGGCTGTCCAGGGCTTTGATGTTTCCGAAAGTTTTTGCGAGGTTTTTTGCTTCTGCGGCGAGACTCATGATGGTTTCACTGCAATTGCTATAGCTTCTTTCTACGACTTAAAAACTTGGTGTCCCCCTTAGCAGAGTTGTAGGGCGACTTTTGTGATGGCTGTTTTTGTGTGCTCTGCGCTTGGTCTAGACCGTCTTATTAGGTGCCAAACATGTCAGTTGACATAACGATATGGTCTCAACTGAGTTGCGAGCTACATGAACCTTTCTAGTCTTGTTAGCCCGATTATTTCTTCGAACTCCAGTCCCAAGGCGTCCAATACTTGGTCGAAGGTGGATTGCAGGTAGGCGACGTACTTGTCCACGTCTACTTCGCTGTCGGATGCCATATCCACCGGCCTTACATGGGGTTCCTTAGAGACCTTTACGAAGCTTATGAGGTCTCCTGCTTTCAGTTCAATTCCCTTATCTTTCAGCATCATCGCTGCTCTAACGTGTTGCGGGGTGGTTTTCTTGTAATTCTCAGGTGCTTCTCCGAGCACCACATGGAACGCCAAATCGTTCAAGCGGTCCCATTCTCGCCTCTTAAGCTGCGTGTAGCGGTCCAAGACTATCTTCTTAATGTCTTTCTTCGCCGCTTCAAATTCGGCTGACGAGCCCACTTTTCCCAGCCTCCCCTTCATCTCGTCGAAAGAGTCCTTGATGAACTTGGGGATGTGTTTCTTCTTTCCAGTCATGCCCTTAACGTCGACGCTACCGTCCTCGAAGACGCCCAGATAGTTCTTCTTGCGAGAGCTGAAGACGGCATACCTATAGGCTTTGTCGACGTCTAAGCCCATCTTCAGTTCTCCTTCCGACCATCTTGCCAACTCTCTAATCTGCGTTTCTGAAGGGTTTTTGAGGAACACGCTGTCCGTGTCGCCGTAGAGCACCTCGATGTCCAAGTTTTTCGCCTTGCCCACAATCAAAGTCAGAGAGTGCCTTGCGATGGCTGCAGTCGCCTCAGCTACGGGCGGGCAGTACAGGTCGAAAGACTCAGCGCCGAACACTCCGTAGCTAGCGTTCAGGATGACCTTCAGAGCGCTCTGGATGACGTTGTACCAGTTCCGCACATCAGATGACAACGTTTTGTCTTTCGCCCGAGTCTTGTACCACGTCACCCTCAAATCCCGCAACGATCCGATGAGCAGACTTTCTAAGGCTTTGTTCCTGCGGCAGACCCAATGCGGAGTACCGGGCACAACGTTATCCTTGCATTCCTTGTGGGGACAGAGAATCGTCTGATAGCCCAGATTCCAAACCTTGATGATGGAAGGGTACAGGCTTGGAAAGTCCATCACAGCGACATTAAAGTGCACGCCGGGAGTAGGCTCGACCACGATGGCGCCCTTGTACTTCTTACCCTTGATGATGGCAGTGGTAGCTGTCTTTCCCTTCAAGGTTAAAATGTCCGCCGCGTTAGGAATCAACAGGCCCAGCCTACGATGCTCGAAATGCATGAAATTCCTAATCCAACGGGAAACTCCTTGACGGCTGACGTCTTCCATGGGCATCTTGCTGATCCGCGCGAGTACCAGAATCAGCTTCATCGTGAGGTCATCGTTGAAACTCGTCAGTTTGAAGGCGATCTCCGAGTCACGCAGACAGTACCGCGCCAGTTCGGAGTAGTTTAAATCGGCGAAGGGCTTGTCCAACTCGACCTTCGACAAACCAACCAAAGCCTTGCCCACGTCGTCGAGCGTCACGTCGCGGTACTTGTTGCTGAAAGCGTAAATCTGGATGGAGCGGTTGTAGAAAAACTTGTACAGATCGATGTGCACGCCGTGCCTCAGCAAGCAGACACGACGACCCACTTCGACAGGAACCTCGCTCCTAGGAATCCCAAGCCTCTCAGCCCTGTGCGCCAGATACTGTAAGTCAAAGTCGTCACCGTTAAAAGTAATCACGAAGGGATAGTCCCGCATCACCTCAAAAAGGGCTTTAATCAGATCTTCTTCTCGTTCAAAAAACTCCACTTTCACGTTTGGCGGCAGTTTCTCCAACCCGTCCTTCATGTCCTTCCTCTTCAGCAACAGAACTCTGCTGTCGCCGTCGGTCGCCACCAGAGAAGCGCAAATAACTTGATAAGCCGCCTCGCGGGGGTCTGGCACCCGAGTAGCCACGGGTGAAAAAACCTCGATGTCTAGAGCCACACGCCTAAACGACGGCGCGGGGTATTCTAGCAAGCGTGCCCATCGTTCGATGTACTCCCTCTCCCTCGCATCTTCGTCGCCGAACAGAGCCTTGATTCTTTCTACGACGCTTTCGGCTGCGTCCACTTTTTCGGGCAACAGTTGTCCGTTTTCGATTCTGTACAGCATACCGGGCACTAGGTCGCGATCGTAGATGTAGCATTGGTAATACTTGATGGTGGCTTCCCACACCTTGGCTTCAGGTAGTTCAAGCTGCGCAATCTTGGCGTGCTCTTCGGGGATGATGTCGCGTAGGCATCCGGTGGGTCTTCCCCCGATTGCTAAGGGGTCTCTCGCCACCACCTTGGTCACAGTCATGGTCTTGTCTAAGAGGGGGTCAAACTTCTCCACTTGCTCGTAATGGTCGAAGCTGGGGTGCGTGTTCACGCCTTCAAGCTGGTCTAGTTCGTACTGGGAGAGGTTCGTGAGGAGGTATGGCTGGTGCCCAGTCGTGTCGTGCCATAAGTGTATTCTTCCAGATTTTGGCTCGTACAGCTTAACACAGGCAGTGCCTTTTTTGCCATGATAGGAGGCGGAGACGAAGTAAGAAGGCGGAAGCTGCTCGGGGTCCACTCTCTTCAACGGTTTTTCTCGACTCGCCCTCTTTTCCTTAGACACCGCCATATGTCCAGGGTCTTCTGTTACCCTCTCCTCTCTCACCACGGTCTGAGCGGGTTTCGAGAATTCGTCTAATTGCCTTTGCTCCGCCATCCTTCCTGTTCCCATTCACTGTATATGCGCGTTAAGGTTTTAATAAGCTCTGCTCGGAGACATCTCCCGCAAATCCCCTCTTTTCTATTGCCGACTTAAAAGCTGGCAGATTGGCTCGCTTATTATGATAATCACCAAGTTTGGGAAACTTAGCCCATGTAGTTTCCTTGCTGACTTTCCGAGATTACTGCCTGTGGATCAGCGAATTTGTAGATTATCCATCGTTTGATGTCATCTCTTATGCGTCGAAAAGCCATGATCTTTTCGTCGTCACTTCCTTCCACTTCGGAAGGATCATCGAATCCATGGTGGAGATAGTGCTTTGCACTAGGTATTGACGTGTTAACTATCTCCGGTCTGCCCATTACTATCGGCGAAGAACACAATGGACATGTTAACTTGGCGCGGCTTCGGCATACGGACACAACGAGGTCGATGTCCTTGTTTCGGAATTCTTCGATACTCTTGGAAACCTGTTTGGAAATGTCTATTCCAACCTCTGCCATGACCCTGATGGCAAGGGGATTGACTTTCGTAGGCGTTGAGCCTGCACTGAAGACCTCGTACTTCTCATGGTATAGACTTCTGAGCAACCCTTCAGCCATCTGCGATCTAGCTGAGTTATGCTCACACAAAAAAAGAACTTTCATCTTTTCCATTTTCTCACCTCTTTTTTCCAAGCTTCTCTTTCTCTGCTTCACAGTCAAAACAATACTGAGTTTGTCGATTAGTTAGAACCTCTTTTCCGCAATTCACACATGTGATTCTGTGCAGGGAAGAGCCTTTCTTTCCTGATTTGTCGAAGCCCTGTCTTGCAGGAAAAATTATCGCACCATTCACACAAAGGCTAGCACATGAAGAACAACCATAGATACAATTCAGAGGATTTGCGACAAAAGGCTTTCCTTTCTTAAGTTCAAGAACCTTGTAAGGGCAAAAACCTACGCATTTGTTATCCCCTTTGCACCCATCACATTCCTCTAAATTTATCGTTGGAAACCAAGAACTTTGCATCACAATGTTCACCACTCTTGTCTATAACCCACCTACCAGTAGACCATAGATCAGCCCAGAAAGAACTGCACAGATGAAAGCAAGAATCACATAGGTTACAACGATCTTCCATCCAACGATCCGGTAAGTCGATAAGGAATTGGGGATGTCATACGGCTGTCCCATAAGCCACGCAACCGTCGCGCCCGGAGACATGCCCAAATCTACGAGCGCTTTGCCCAACGCCACCTCAATCAACGTGGGGGTATATAAGGGACCGCCTAACAACGCTGCCAGGACCACCCCTGAAGCGCCTGAAAGGTAAGTCTTGACCACGTCAGCTGGAAAGAACGCTTGAAAATAGCTGACGGCCACAAGCCCCAATAGAAACGGAGGCAGTATGCGTTTGACCAGAAAACCCCCGAATTTCAGAGCACTCCAGAGTCGTTCATCAATAGGTTGCTTAACGAGTTCAACAGAAGTCGTCTGGGCTTTATTGTCCTTGAATTGTTGTTCAAACTTTCCACCCCAAGGAGTTTTAGCCACCAGATAACCAATGGCAACCGCGCTTATCCCTGCAGCAACCATATCCGCCAACGCGATTTGCCACCCCAGCACTTGTATGGTCACAATGTCAGCCAGAAGGTTATTCGCCGGAGCAACGAGAAGAAATGTCAACGCTGGGCCAATCCCGCCACCAGCATAGATCAGACCTGCAAAGATGGGTACCATGGTGCAAGAGCAAACACAGAAGACTGGAGCTAAGAATGTGGCAACTAGATAGGAAATCGGTTTTTTGCTGCTCATGTATCTGATCATGAAACTTTGGGGGATGAATTCGGAAAACAAGCCAGAGACAGTGAAGGCAAATCCCAAACATATCCATCCGTGTTGAGCGTAGTCCCATATGTAGACAAGCGGAATTTGCCAAAGAGGTAGGTTTTTCAGGTCTTCTGCCGTTGATGTGGGTGTCAGTGTGTAGGCGCCGATGATGGCTCGAGCCATCATGATTATGAAAAAAAGGATGACCCCAGCCAACAGAACGGTTCTGGCGAGTCGCTTCTTCTCCACGAAAGCCACCTACACTATTTGTCGCAACAGTCTTTCAATTACCCCGACGTCAGGAACCTTGCCCATGATCTTGACCGTGCCATTCACGGCAATTGCTGGAGACATCAAGACTCCGTATTTTAAGAGTGTTTCCTTTGCAGTTATGCTGAGCTTTGTGATCTCCACGTTGTATCCCTCTCTGGAGAGCTTGGAGACTGCCTTTCGAACGTTCTCCTCGGTCTTTTTGCATCGTGCGCAGGGTGGGCTGACACCGATCACTTCGACTGCAACCTTCTTCAATATCATTCACCTCAGCGGTAATCCATGTTGAGTGTGTCTACATCAGTGTCGAATTCATATATTTAAAAATATCGAATTGTCATGCCTTTCATAAATCAAAATATTTAAATCCGTTTCGAAGTTATATCCGTACAAGCTCAGAGGATGACAGATGAAGTCAACAAAACAAACTAGAAAAGCTGGCAGAAGATTGGAGAGACTTGTGTGTTCAGGTCTTAGATCAGAAGAGGATTTGGGAGACTACGCAAGGAAGCTAAAGGACCTTGCCGAACAGTCAGCCAATCCCAGTATGCTTCGGAAAAAAAGCCGACTACTTAAAGCTCTCGCCAACGAAACAAGGCTGAAAATGCTAAGGCTTCTAAGCATTCGAGAAATGTGTGTCTGTGAGCTGACTGCTGCGTTAGATCTGACACAGCCAACGGCATCGCATCACCTGAATATCCTACAAAATGTGGGCCTTGTAACAGACAGAAAAGACGGTAAATGGGTATTCTACAGTGTCGCGAAACCTAAATTGGCTCAAAGCCTCTTCGATTTCCTTGAGCTTCCACGTCTAGAACCAAAATAGATACTTCTCACTCCGCCTACAAGTGACTATTTGTTGCAGAGCTAAGAAGAAAGATTTAAATTAATACATTTAAATATCTTAATTCAAACATGTCCTATGAGAACAAAGAAACTGCCGGGATAGTCTTGGCTGAGCGTAAAGAAGCAAATCTCGGAATCTTCGAGAAGTATCTGACCCTTTGGATTGCCCTATGTATCATAATAGGCCTGCTCCTAGGAAGGTTTCTCCCAGTGTTCGGGCAATATCTGGAATCTTTGAAATACGCTCAGCTCTCAATTCCAATAGGGATTTGCCTGTTCTTCATGATGTATCCGACTGTTGTCGGCATCGCCTTTAGCGATGTGAAGAAAGCTGTAAGAAAACCGAAGCCGATGCTTCTCACGATAATTGCCAATTGGGTTATTGCTCCGCCGATAATGACGCTCTATGCGAACCTCCTAGTGGCTGACCCGATTCAACGGGCAGGCATAATACTGCTCGGTATGTCTCCGTGTACGGCTATGGTTATGTGGTGGATGCTACTGGCCAAAGGGGACCTAGCTCAAGGTCTCATAAACACGTCAATTAATGCCCTCTTGATGGTAGCCCTCTATGCCCCTCTATCTGCCTTCTATCTGGGAGTGAGCGGCATACCTGTCCCATGGAATCTAATAGCCATGAGCGTAATCGTCTTCATAGCTCTTCCAGTGTCGTTAGGCGCGATTTCAAGAAGGATACTGATAGATAGAAAAGGCAAAGAGTGGTTTGAGGACACTTACCTAGGGCTTGTACGCAAAATCTCCATTATTGCTTTGCTGCTTACACTGATCGTTATGTTTTCATTCCAAGGAGAAATCATACTTAGCGACCCAGTTCTGGTGGCTTATCTTGCTGCCCCAAACTTACTTCACTACATTACGATGATTGCCATAACCTATTCCGCCTCTTGGTTGTCAAACTGGGACTATGCCACCTCGATTGACACGACGCTCATTGGTTCAAGCAGCCACTTTGAAGTCGCTATCGCTGTGGCAACAACCATCTATGGCCTGAATTCGGGTGCCGCATTAGCTACGGTGATAGGACCTCTGATGGAGGTTCCGTTAATG
>CAZPDY010000042.1:0-7742 GCA_964585455.1 uncultured Candidatus Bathyarchaeia archaeon
GAACTGCACTTGAAACGTATTCAGCGTACCCATCCCCGCCGGTTGAGTAGGCATCTGCCACATAGTTGTAAAGCTCTAGCTTCACAGAAACCCCGCCAGTGGACCATGCGCTGTCAACAACCCAGAGCAACTGCGACCAATAATCTGTATTGGAAGACCCTGAAAACTCCACTTCCACTGTATGTTCGCTTGGAAGCATAACTCCAGTCAATTTCGTTTGCTCCGTCAAAGTCAAAGCAACATCATCTATTCTCAAAAAAACATTCACACCAGCTGATGCTCTCTCAACATCAACGTAGTAGTCTATCTCAAGATAATCAGTCTCATCCACTACAGCGTAAGACAACCAAGAGTAGTTGCCTGTCAAAACCTGAGGAGTTGAGACTATAACGTCAGAGCCTGCTACATCAGTGGCTACAGTCTGTCTTATTGCGCCATCTGACTTGCGAATCAAAACATTTACACTAGCACGGGCGGAGGGATCAAGAACATACGTAATTCTCACTGGAAGCCAGTCAACATATATGTAGCCCATGATAAGCCCATTCCTAAAGGCTTTCACTCTAGTTAAGAACACATCATTTGACAGCTTGTCTGCCGTCCAATCTGTAGCATTTGAGAAATCAACCCACGTAATCGCATTTGGATCAGAGTTCTCTAGCTGAGATGAGATATACTCTGCAGCCCAATTTGAGCCTCCCCTCCAGGAGACGGTAATCCCGATACGTTCATCTCCAGACGTGTAGGCTTCATAGCCGACTTCAACCCGTTTTATCAACGCCGTGGAGGGCAGGTTGAAACCGTAGTTACCATATTGTTGCGTTGCAGAAGGTGATGAAGCATATGCATAGGTCTCATCAGATAGATAGGCTTCACTTTGGTTGTACCAAGTGCCGGTGGCGTATATAGCTGGAGAGTTTGTTAGAAAGCTTTCAGGCGCGAAGGAATGCCACGTCCTATAATAGAAGGTCCACGGACTAGACTGAATCGAGGTCACCCCGACAAGTGGGTATACAAACCTACCCTAAAGTTGTCGTCCAGTTGAGTTCGTCGACGCAACCAGGTCTGTTCCGTAATCGTCAACTTCTTCCATCGCAAAGGTAGAATAGCCTATGCTGTTTATCATTGTAGTTTCTTGGTGAGCGTAGAGTGTCTGAGCCGAATACCGGCTTGCGTAACTCTGAAAGACTATGTAGCTGCTACCGTCAAGTTGCAAATCATCCAAAGACCCTGAAACATGACTGGTATTGCCAAGAAGACTGTACCCGACTGGATAATACGTATTCTGGGTTTGTGAGGCGACCAGGCTCACCGATAACAAAAAAAGCAAACTAAGAGACGTGAGAAACACCACTAATCGCAAAGAGAACCGGCTTCTGCGCATCATAAATTCAGACCTGAACCACAAACCCTAGGTGTGTTTCATCTCCCTGTCAAAAAAGCCTTCTGAAAACAGAATCAGTAGCATTAATCAGCGATGGCATGTGATCTGCAATGGCGCTCACGAGCTTTGCTAGCTTCGTAAGAGCGAAAGGTTGATATTTTATAGTGTATATAAAGATAACAGATAATACCCTCACTCGACACGAGGAAGTACAACTACCAAAGTCAGAGAGAACCACTAAGATGATGTAAGAACGAAAGAAGGTGTACCGTGAGTTGGGACTCAAACCAGTTAAATTGGGCAAAGAAATGAAGTTGAAATACGTACCCTTCTCAGAACTCGTCATTCCATGGGACGCGTGCGTTGAATCCAGCATCGGATCGGAACAAACCGACGGTCGGGACGCCAGACAATTAGGAGCTCTAGCCTATGGGATGATCACACCTAACAGCCTGAAAGCACTAAAAACCATGAAACAGGACAACTTAGACGCCCTGAAAACCTCGATCGGCCAATTCAACTTGTTGAAGCCCTTAGAAGTCGCGGAGTTGCCCGAAGAGTTGGGCTTCTTCTTCGGCGAAGGCAAATACGTGATTATCGACGGTCAGCGCAGATACTTCGCAATAAAAGAACTGATGAGGCTACCCACGGAACAAGACGAAAGAAGATGCAAGGAAAGCCTACGAACACACGCTGTGAACAACCTCATCGAGAAAGCAGAGAACCAAGCACAAGAACAACTCGGAAAGCTCAGCGTCAGAGACTACGTGTTAGTTCCGTGCTTGATTTACCCCTATAAAACATATTTACAAATGGTGAGACACAGCACAGAGGCCAACAGAGTCAGCGAAAAGCCTCTAAAGATTTTTCTTGAAATCATCGAAAATATGCGCAAACAAGGAATCCCTGACCTAAATCCAGAAGACCTAAGCAACCTGTGGGAAACACGAAACACCATCATAGAAGAACAGCAAGCCATAGAGAAAACACTTCAAGAGATTCGAACTAGAAAGCAAATGGAGAGTTGAGTCAGACTTTATGACAGGAAGCGGAAAAACATGAGCGATAAGTTCAACACAGCATTCCTGCTCCGTCTCTTGAATGCTGATTATCATTTTGCAAGGTTTTTTCAGGAGAACCAACAGAACACAGGCTGGAGCAAGCAATGATTCTAGGCCTCGAAGTCTTGTTCGCGTCGATTGCCGCCATCCTGAGCATCCTGAGTCTCAAGACCCTAAGAGCGATCAGACACCTCGGCGTGGGCAAATCATTCTGGATACCAGTATTCGTTTCGAGCATCATCTTTTTAGCAGGGTCTGTAATGACAATTCTGTACGAATTAGGTTTCTCTTTGATTACTCAAACAGTGGAAGTGATACAAGTAAGTCGAATCCTTGCCCTCTGCATCTTAGTGTGCGGCATCTACAGCTACTCAAGAAAAGTCAAAGGAAGCCTTAGAGAAGAATTCTCAATCCCAGAACAGCTACTCAAGGAGCGGCTCAGCGTGGAGTCTCCAAATGAGGGCGACACAGGATCAGAGGCTCCCAGCCGTCAGAAAAAGGTTCACGAAGAGGGATTTGAGAGGAGTCCAAGGAAAGAAACCACTCCGGAATGCAGGCACCGATTTGGATACCTGCAAACACTACCAAGAAACGCGCCTATTCCTGACGAATGCTTAAGCTGTGACCGAATAATAGAATGCAAACATTCCTTAGCAAGAACATTAGAGAAAAACGTGCATACGACTTGATTCTGTAAGCTACAAATGTGATAACAGAAAGAGGTCCAAAACCCAAAACCGGGCTGGTTGTTGGTTTGAGACTATCGCCATGTTTCTTCCTATCATTGAAAATACGGAGAACATGAACATGTCTTCGCTTATTGAGCTATAGAATATTGTTCTGAAAAAAAGCCTCAGAAATCATTTAAGCTCGCAAACCCAAAATAACTACAAGAATCCAGAGGCCTCCGATGCAGCCACAGATAGACAATCTCATCGAACTACTAAAAGACGGAAAATGGCATACTGTCGAGGAGCTTAGCCAGAAAACCAAACTACACGAATTCAAACTGGCAGTTTTGTTCGATTTCCTCGCAGACTATTCCTTCCTACGAATAGACAAAAGGGACAGAAAAGCGAAGTTGTCGAGGGTTTTTCTAGAGTTCCTAAGGAAGGAACGAAGCGACTAAATCATACCGACATGAGCGCGTTCAGGTTGCGATAAGCCCTCAAGAAATCCATTCCTCTCTCAGTGATCTCGAAATACTGGCTGGCCTCACTCTCTCTCTTGACGAACGTTCTCAGAAGGTCTTTTCTCACTAAAAAACTCAGATAAACTTCCAACTGCTTAAAACTCAAGTTGCACTTGTACATGATTGAGGTTTTCCTTACTCCCCCGACCGCTGCACCCAATATATTCGCGATTATGTCGAATCGCCCTCTGTGCGATGACTTACCCTCACTAACGGTCTGAACCAAAACTCGCACCAACCCCTTTCTCGCTCTACAATATTTGTTATAACTATACCACCATATTTAAACGTTCTTTACTCGGAACAAGCAACAAAACCAGCCACGAGATGGGAATGTGGCAATGCCTTTAACATGGAAATCTACAAACCTCGCCGAGCAGATGGGATTGGAAAGCCGCTGCAACCTTTACCTCGACAAAATGCCCCAAAAGCTCTTGCCCGTTATTATTTCTGATTACCACGGGCTTATATGCAAGATTTCGTCCCACAAGTGTTCCAGGCTTCCCTCGCTCATCGATCAGGATTCTTCCACTCCAACCAACCCAGTCTTTGTTTCGGTCTAAGGCGAGGTGACGGGTCTGACTTGCCAGACGTACACTTCTCTGCTTTATTGTAGAAGGCGATACTAGAGGCTCCATCTCTTTTGCTGGAGTTCGGGGTCTTGCGAAGAACTTGGAAACGTTTACGATATCAGGTTTAGCCCTCTCGATTAGCTTCCAAGTATTCGTAAACGCTTCTTCAGTCTCCCCAGGAAAACCAACGATAACATCCGTTGCGATTGTTGACTGCGGAAACGCATCCTTAAACCTCTTGACTATCATGACAAAATCATCAGCTGAGTAGAAACGGTTCATCCTCCTCAGAATCTCGTCATCGCCACTCTGGACAGGTAAGTGCAGAAACTTGAACACTTTCTCGTTCTGAAACGCTTCTATCAGCTCGTCCACTATGCCCAAAAGGTTGTTGAGCGTCATCATCCCGACGCGAACAAGAAAATCTCCGCCCACGTTGCATACGTGCTGCAGCAGTTCGCCCAAGTTGATGCCTCTGTCTCTTCCGTAGCATGCGGCGTCTTGGGAGGTTAACCAGAACTCGCGAACGCCACGCGAAACATCCTTTCGCACTTTGCCCACAATTTCATCTACACCGTAGCTCCTGAGTTTCCCGCGAGCAAAGCGGACACAGCAGTAGGCGCACAAACCCAAGCACCCATAGTTTATCGGAACGATGCTAACCTCGGAATTGAAGGCACGACGGGGTAGGTCAAGCCGTGGCATGTTCACCGCAGCATCTTCTAACTCCACAACACGTATGCCCACGGAAACCTGCTCCACGACGTCGATGATTTTCTCTCCCAAAGCCGGACCGACAGCACCGTCAAAACGAACTTCTTTGCTCAGCCTCTCGAAGTTTATCAGGGGTAAGCATCCGCTCACTATGAGCTTCTTTTGTCTCGGCACGTGTTTCATTAGGTTTATCATTCGGTTTTCTGTCGGGGCTTTAACGGCACACGTGTTGTACACCACGAGTTCAGCGTCTCGGAGGCTACTGACTACTTCATGACCAGCTCTTGAGAGACAGCCCGCGAGCACCTCTGTGTCTGCGAGGCTGCTGGAACATCCGAAGCCTTTCACATATACCCGCATCGGGGCACCATCATTCAAAATATACAAGTTCAAGTCATAAATAAACACGTAAACATTCTTCGAAGCTAAGGTTTTTACATAAACACAGAAGAGAGAGTGGGAAAGCTTTAAAAGGCTAAGTGCAAACATGTTTAAAGCATATTTGTAGCATATTAACTATAGATATAATCCAAACTCGCTAAGGCGTTCTAATACCCGTAGAAGGGAGGAGGCAACAAAAATAAAACTCATCACGTTATATCTCCCCGAACCCTACATCAGAGCCCTCGACACGCTCGTAGTCGAACAGTTCTATCCCAACCGAGCAGAAGCCATCCGCGTGGCCATACGTGACATGTTGTCGAACGAGGTTTGGGGGAGGAAACAAAATGGCTGGCGAAAAACAAACTAGCAAAGCCCTCCAGCCTGCATGGCAGGGCACACTTGACTCAGCTGACGCCGTACACAAGCCCGTTCACTGCAAAGTCGCAGTCATTGGCGTTGGAGAAATCGGCAACAAAACAATCACAAGACTGACAGAAATAGGAGTAAAGGATGCATACACAGTAGCCATCAACACCGATTCGCCATCTCTTGAAGAGGCACAGGCAGACCGGAAGATATTAATCGACAAGAAATCGACTCGAGGTCTAAAGAAGAATGCACTTCTTGCTCTGCGGAAGCAGATTGAAGATATTCTGACAGAGGTGGACGTCGTGTTTGTTGCCGCATGCCTAAGCGACAGAACTGGAATGAAGATAACTCCATTCATCGCAGAAGTCGCAAAGAAAAAATGTGGCGTCACGATAGGAGTAGTCACAAAGCCTTTTCGAGCCGCAAAATCTTCCTCGCGCGTGCTTGCCACACTGAGAGAAGAATGCGACACTCTAGTGGTTGTTGACAACAGCAAGCTTACGGCTGACGAAGCCTTCGGACTTGCTGACCAAGTGTTAGCCAACGTAATTAGAAACATAGTTGAGACTCTTTCAACACCCAATCTTGTCAGCTTCGACCTAGACAACTTCAGAACTGTGGTAAAACGAGGCGGAATCGCATCGGTGGGAATAGGAGAGTCCAGCGCATCGAACCGCGCAGAAGAAGCAGTACACAACGCTCTGCGAAGCCCATTTCTAGGAGTCAACTACGCAGGGGCTACTGGTGTGCTGGTCTACGTCACGGGCGATAGTCAGATGACGGCTGAGGAAGCTCATCGTGTAGGAGAAGTAGTGTCCGAGATGATGGACAACAACGCTCAGGTGGTTTGGGGTGCAAGCGTCGACCCAGAACTGCACGGAAAGATCAGAGTAACCCTACTGCTGACAGGAGCAAACGCGCCGCGCAAATCAGATGGTCTGGATTTGGTGGCACCTCAGCTCTTCGACTTGGAACCATACTCGGCGCCTGAGAAAAAACTACCAGTAGACTTGGGCTTGTACCAACTAGAGAACTTCGAGCCCTAGAACCTTCTACCCCATCTCTTCTTAACGCTCAGGAATTCTCTTCTAAGCCTCGTATTCCAGGGTATTGCCCTGCCGAAAGGCGTTACTGCGCCTCTTTTTATCGCTTTAACAATCTCGTCAACGTCTGTTTCTGCGTCGATGACCGTGTATGCCGTCCCAACTTCAGGCGCATAATGGGCGTCGCTTCCCGCGGTTTGGGGAAGGTTAAGCATTGCTGCGATGCGTCGGTTCTTGCGCACCGAGAAGGAGAAGGGCACCGCTGACGAGTTGATGACTTCTATTGCATCAAAATCCTGACTAAGCTGCTCTTCTGCAATTCCTTTGAAGAACACAGTGGGGTGGGCGGCAATGGCAAGCCCGTCTGCCTCGTGGATTTGGTCGAGGGTTTCAGCAAAGCTCTGACCAGCCTTCACGACGTCGTTGACGTTTATTGCTAAGACGTGACCTTGCTCTGTCGCTACTTCCATCCCCGGAACGATAAGTAATTCCTTGATTTTGCTGAACTCCTTTAACCCGTCGATGGTGTTGTGGTCGGTTATGGCTACTCCGTCGAGACCCCGTCTTTTCGCATGAACGACCAATTCTTTGGGCGTGATGAGGGCGTCCGGCGAATACTTGGTGTGGACGTGCATGTCGATTTTCAGGGGCAAGGAGTCTTCACTTTATCTTGCTTCCCGCTTTAAGCGGCTTCTCGGGCTGGAGGATTGCAATGCCTTTGTCGTCTTCTGCCGCCAGAATCATCACTTCCGAGTCTAAGCCGAAGATTCGTCTAGGCTGAAGGTTGGCTAAGACTGCGATTTCTCTGCCCTCCAGCTGTTCAGGCATGTAATGTTGAGCGATGCCAGCCACCGCTTGTCTTAGTTCTCCGCCGCCTATGTCGATTCGTAGTTTCACGAGGTTTTTCGACTGGGGAACGTTCTCTGCTTTGACGATCTTGCCTATTCGTAGGTCGAGTTTGGAGAATTCTTCGAAGGATATGGTTATTGGCGAGGGTTTTGTTTTTTCCAATATGTCTTGCAA
>CAZPDY010000043.1:0-7581 GCA_964585455.1 uncultured Candidatus Bathyarchaeia archaeon
CCTTATAGGTAGCTGGAAGGTGAAAATTCAGGGTACCAAAGCCGCAACCTCACGATTGTACTTCAAGGTCGATTTCGCTAAGTATGAAGTTGTTTCGATTGAGCCACCTGACGTAGCGATTTCAAGCGTAACGTGCTCTTCAGAGAGCATACACTTGGGTGATTCTGTTACGATCAACGTTACAATTGTGAATGAGGGAGAAACAACGGAGAACTTCTATGTTACAGTCTTTTGCAACAGCACTCAAGTCGGAAGACATTTGGTCTCAAGTCTCGCTCCAGATGCCTTCACTACGCTTACGTTCGATTTGAACACTAATGGGCTGTCTCGGGGATTTTACGTTATTCGGGCTATTGCAGATGAAGTAGCAGGAGAGATGAACGTAGCCAATAATGAGTTTTCTGGGGAGACGCTAAGAGTTCTACCCGTACCTTCAGGAGATGGGCTACCAGTATTTCCTTTAATCTTTCCGATAGGTATAGCCGCTGCCATAGTGGTGGTTTCAGGGGTCTTGTTGAAGAGGGCTAAGAGCGGCCCGAAGTCTGCGGGTTTTGACTATTTCAAGGGATTAATGGGTGGGGGATTGCCTGTTGGAAGTTCAGTGCTAATCACAGGTGGAACCGGTTCAGGAAAAAGTATATTGTGTCAGCAGTTGGCATACAGATTTCTCAATGAAAACAAGGCTTGCATCTTCGTTTCTTACGACAATCCACCGCAGAGAATAAGGAAGAGCATGGAAACTTTCGGGTGGGGCTTGTCGGAATATGAACAGAAAGGAGCGGCAGTATTTGTTGACTGTTATTCTTCATTAGCTGGGACGCGTAGTGAAGAGAAGTATTCAGTTCAACAGCCTTTTGCTCTCACGGAACTCAGCATTGCTGTGTCAACAGCTTGGGATGGGGTAGATAATACGCCAAAAGCATTGTTCTTGGATTCAGCGACGTCGTTATTCACCAATCTTGACGCTTCCCGGGTCATAGGATTCTTGCAGGACCGTAGTGCCAAAGTCAAAGCTGACAATGGCATTTTCATATTCACCTTGGGTAAGGGAACAGTGGAGCCTAGTTTTGTTAATAGGTTGGAAGAAGTAGTTGACTGCATTATAGAACTGGACAGCGAAGAACAGGGTAGTGATTTGAAGAGAATGCGAATAAAGAAACTGCGAGACCATAGTCACTCAGAGGAATGGGTGACGTTCTTCATTGAGCCAAATCGTGGGATAGTGTTCCTAGGTCAGAACAAAGCTAAGTGAAGCCTGCTGTTATCTTCATTGGAACCATCAGAGGGCTCTCTTTTGAATAGACCACAATACCTTCATCGCATATGCGGTAGGGTCTAATTTGCTGGTCATGAGCGATTCCACGCATTTTCTCGATCTGCACTGCTCTAACGAGTTCTCTGCCCTCGTGGAAAACGTGGAAAACGATGACCCCTTGAGACAGGAATTCTTCAGGCTCTATCGTCCTTCCAAGAGCTGTTGTTCGCAATTCTGTGGTTATCAGGTTAGTTGTTTCCTGACCGGCCATTGCCTCTAGCAGATTTATGATTCCGCTGCGTCTCTCTGACACGTCTGGGTACTGAACGATGAGGCTTGTTATTGGGTCGACGACTATTCTTTTGGCGTCTATTTCTTGGGCTTTTATGTTGATGACCTCTACCAAGCTCGCTAGGGTGAAATCTCGTTTGCCTATCCAAAGGTCTCCGACTTCGATTTCCCCTGATTCGGTCCGTACCGGAGAGGCGTCGATAATGGCGAACTTCTTCTTTTTTTCGAGTGCCTCGATATCCCAGCCAAATCCAGCGATGTTCTCCCTAAGATGCGCAGGGCTTTCATCGAGGGACACGAACAAACCGTTTTCGCCATATTCGGTGACACCGTTATAGAGGAATTGCACTCCGAAAATCGTCTTACCGCTTCCTGGTCCACCACACACTAGGATGGAACGACCAGAGGGTAGGCCTTCTCCTCCTAGCATTTCGTCTAGTCCTGCTACCCCTGTTTTTACTCTCTTCATCGGACCTAATCAACCTCTTGTAGGTTCAGACGCTGCCAAATGCTAAAGTTACCTTTGAAAATGTAGAAAAGAGTTATGACTTGGCAATCCAGAGTCAAAACCATAATTTAGACTTCATGTCTGGTAATGTGACCATGTTCTGAATGAGAAAGCTAAAAATACAAACTGTTTTTTACTTTGTAATACTATTGCTTTCTTCTGGGCAACACCATCGTGCCCACTGCTACTTTTCTGTAGTCTTCGCCTTCGCAAGTTCTTGAGCATTTATTGCCACTCTTTCTAGATTCCAACCTGACTGCTCTTGGTTTCTTGTTAGACTAGTAGTCTAGAACATTCATACTACATGTTTTATAAATTACCGAGTGATGTTCTACCCTGAATCTCAGTTGGAGGCGTTTCGCATCGGTACTCATGTAGAGGCTGGAACTCTGTGCTTGCTGATTTCGATCACATGACAGGTGGGTTGTGATCATAAAGATCTGAGCAGTGTCTGATTTTCTCTAGCTGGGAAATGCTTTGGGTAGGAGAAGGGATGAGATCGTTGCTGACATATTAAAGGTAGCCCTTGACGGTGCTCGTAAGACTCACATAATGTACAAATGTAACTTAAGTTACAAGCTTCTGGATGTGTATTTGAAGACCGTCCTAAAAGCTGAGCTTGTCTTTTGCGATCGTTGTCGAAACTGCTATATAACTACGCAGAAGGGTAAGTTGTTTCTGGAGAAGTTCGGCAGCTATATGGCGCATTCCAAGAAGGTGGAGAGTGATGTTAGTGAAGTTAACCGTGAGAGAGAATCTTTGGAGAGAATGCTTTAGATTGTTGGTCTAGGAATATAGGGGAAGATGGTGTATTGAGTCTATGAAGTGGCTCGTTCGGTGGTTTTTTCTCGTTCTCTTCTTATCGCTTATCTCAACGCGTGTCTTTGGAGAGACCGAGGAAGGGGCAGCTGCCACTAGGATTTCTGAGGCTAAGAGTGCAATGGCTTCTGCTTTTGAAGCTGTTTTGGAGGCTGAAAATGTCGGAGTTAACATTTCTGATTTTCAAGAGAGGCTGAATCATTTTGGGAGCTTGTTGGCAAGTGCTGAGATGCTCTATAGAAATGGAAACTACAGTGGTGCGGTTTATTATGCCGGATCAGTAAGTGGAGGATGTGAAGGCATGAAAAACGAGGCTGTCAATCTGGCCAATTATGTTGCAGCTGAGCGTGGTCAGATGGTCCTGTGGACTGTAGGAGTTTCTGCCTTGGGTTTCTTCGGTGTATTGATTGGTGGATTTCTGGGTTGGGGATACGTAAAAAAGTGGTATGTTAAGGAGCTGTTGGAAATGAAGCCGGAGGTGAAGGAAGATGATGAGCATTGATGCGTTTAGGCTTTTTTATGGGCTCTTGTGCTTAAGCTTATGCTGTGTTGTTCTTCTGCCTGCTTTAACGTACGTTCTTACGCTTCCCGAAGGTAAGGGTTTTTCTGAGTTGTGGTGGGTAGGTGAAGGACACACGGCAGAGAAGTATCCCTTGTCGGTCGTTCCACAAACGGACTACAGGGTTTTTGTCGGTGTGGAAAATCACATGGGCTATTTGCATCATTATCTAGTTTATGTTAAGCTTGCAAATCAGACTCAGCCTCTCCCTGATCCATCGATTTCAGCAGCCAGTCCACTGTCGCCTTTATACGAGTTTAGGCTGTTCCTTCAGGAAAACGCAACTTGGGAATCTCCTGTTGTATACGCCTTCTACAACGTTACTCGCGAAGCGGATACTCTTCACGTATGGGGTTTTTCTATTAATGATGTCGATTTCAACGTTGATTACGTGTCCTCTTGGGATTCCGAGAACGGTGGGTTCTACTTTCAGCTTTTCTTTGAGCTGTGGCATTACGATTCGACCTCTCAGAGTTTTGAGTTTAATAATCGTTTCGTGAAGATTTGGCTTAAGGTGACAGCCTGAGGAGAGTTTGGTGAGATCGAATGGGCAAAAGAATAGCGACTATAGAGGTACGCGATTTTTCTAGGATTCTTGTTACAGGAGGTGCGGGTTTTATTGGTTCTCATTTGGTAGATAGGTTGATGGAGATGGGGTGTAACGTTAGAGTTGTTGACAATCTTAGCCGTGGCAACCTTAAGAACATAGAGGCTTGGATTGAGAAACCTGGGTTTGACTTTGTCCGTGGAGACTTGAAGCGACTTGTTGTCGCTGAACGGGTTACAAAGGATATAGAACTTGTTTTTCACTTAGCTGCTAACCCAGAAGTTCGGGCTGGAGAGGTTGATCCCATTGTTCATTTTCAGGAAAATCTGCAGGCTACGTTCAATATCTTGGAAGCTATGCGTCACAGTCGCGGAGTTAGAGCAATAGTTTTCTTTTCTTCTTCCACGGTTTATGGAGAGCCAAGTCAGTTGCCCACACCTGAAGATTATGGTCCTCTGTCGCCCATCTCGGTTTATGGAGCTTCTAAACTAGGCTGCGAGTCTTTAGTCAGTTCCTTCTGTCATACGTTTGACATGCGAGGGGTGATTCTTCGTCTGGCAAACGTTGTTGGTAAGAGGTCTAATCATGGTGTAATATTTGATTTTGTTAATAAGCTACGAAAAGATTCTGAGAAGCTTGAGATTTTGGGTGATGGAAAGCAAACCAAATCTTACCTTCACATATCTGATTTTCTAGATGCTGTGTTTTTCATTCTGCACAACTTCTTTCAAGGAAGTAAATGTGTCGATGTTTTTAACGTCGGTTCACTTGATCAAGTCAGTGTTAAGCGAATTGCTGAGATAGTTTGTAGAGAGATGAGTCTGAAGAATGTAGAGCTGAGACCTACTGGAGGAATCGATGGGGGGCGGGGGTGGAAAGGAGATGTGAAAAACATGCTGCTTTCCATTGAAAAACTGTCTCTCTTGGGGTGGCAACCTAGATTAGATAGTGAGGATTCAGTAGTGCGTACTTGTGAAGAACTTCTAAAAGGTAGAGATGGATGATTGCTGGAAGTGAAGCTCTGCTTTCTTGCTCAGAGCTGTTCCATGTTCTATAATTATTATCCATTTCCCTTAAATAAGCGACCCAGATAGAGAATCGGACAGAGAAGATTTATAATTAGGGAGAAAGTATTGAGGGAAGGCTTGGAGTTCAGTGACAACGGAAACAGAAAGAAACAGAATAATCGTACTTATTGCAGCAAAAAATGAGGAAACGGGAATAAAGCCCACTCTAGCTGAGATAGGCGAGATTCTGAATGGCGCGGCGATTCTAGTAGTCGACGGAGGAAGTAGAGACAAAACTGCTGAAATCGCGAAAGATTGCGGTGCGCATGTCATAGTTCAGCAGGATAGAGGGAAAGGCGACGCGCTCAAACGTGCGCTTCCGCAAGTTAATGGTGATCCTGAATATGTTGTTCTCATCGACGCGGATTACACATACCCTGCGAAGTCAATACCTGAGATGGTTGAGCTGCTGGATAGGAGACAGGAAATAGGTATGGTGTGCGGAAATCGGTTTGGCACTCCCTCAGATTTAGGTAAGATGCATAGTCTTCTTTATTTCGGGAATAGGATGCTCGCCTTCTCGCACAACCTTCTTAACGGAGTGCAGCTAACGGATCCCTTGACAGGATTAAGGGTGGTCCGGTGGAAGATCTTGAGGAATTGGGTTCCAAGATCAAAAGGGTTTGACGTTGAAGTTGAACTGAATCATTTTGTAGAGAGAAATGGATATGGCATTGTCGAGTTACCCATTAATTATAGGAGAAGACTTGGAGCGAAGAAGCTGAAAATCGTAGATGGAATGACGATTCTTAGAAGAATTCTGAAAGAAAGTGTCCAAGATCTTTACCACGAAAGTGTAAGACATCGATTCACTAAAGAATGTCTTGGATAACTAGTATATCACAGTCATTCATCAGATTTCCAAGAGAGAAGGTTACCCCGTTTCCATTTCTGCAGTCCTACTCAGGGGTTCGACTCTCACGTATCTTCTCGCCGGAACAAAATCAAAGTCAAATACCATTGAAGGCTTTTCATTTCGGCTTACTGACTGATATTCAGCGGCTTTAGGATAACACAGGCTATATCAACGACCTTTTCAGGCAAGATGACCAGCTTAAGAATTACGAGAGAATTGTATCGCCAGTGTAAGGATGTCTTTAAATCGGTCGTCAGACAAGAGAGTATATATTTGCAAAGATCTGCAGTGTTGCGGACGCTCTTCGGGTGATGGAAATCCGGGTCTCTGACAACCAAAGATCCCTAGGATGGGGCGACAGGATACTATTAGTTCTGCTGATAGCATTCCTAGTTCATGCTGTTTCAACGACAAGAGTCTACTCTTTTGAGTCATATGAGATGGGGTTGCTAAGCAGACTACCTGTGACCTATTGGTGTGGGCTGGCCATTCTCAGCATAATCTGGTTCCGCGGACGGAACTCTAGAATGAAATTGGCGATTGCTTTTGCATTCACGTTAGGGTATCTGTATGTTGCTCCAACTATTATTCGAGTGCCTGTGTGGCTAAGCAATTCTTTTTATCCTTATAGCGAAGGTATGATGATAGCCACTGAAGGTCATTTGGTTGAACGACCGCTTGAAATATTAACAAGCTACCATCGTTGGCCGGTTTTCTTGTATCTCACAAGCGACCTGGCCATTCTAGCGGGTGTTCCAACTTCTATCATGTTGAAGGCTTTTCCACTGATCACGATGTTTCTGATTGGGCTTTTATCATTTCTTATTTTCAGGAAGCTGTTTGTTGACTCATTCTCTCTCGTAGGCACCGCCTGGATACTGGCAAGCTTCTGGTTACGCCAACAATATTTTGGACCGCCAGGAGTTTCTTATGTGTTCTTCTTAATGATCCTCTTATTGAGTGTGGAGTTCATATGCGATGGCAGCAATCGAAAAAACGGACTGACCTTATGGTTTCTTATACTTTTTTCCTTCGTAATCGTCGTGCTGACTCATGCATTAACATCTTTTATGGCATTAGTCATGTTGTTTGCATTATTGCTGACCAGAAAGTACGTTCAAAAAAAGCCTGCAACTGATCTGGCATTATTGTTTTTAGCTAGTGCCTCAATAATCTCGTCCTATTATGCTTTTGTTCTTCCATCGTTGATGGAGTTCTTCGGAGAAAGCCTGTTTGAGAGCTTATCGAGAGTGTTGGAACACTCAATCTACAGAGAACCTAGCAGATTGCAGGCTTCAACAGCAAGTCTTGTCAACTACAATACTTCCTTGGCGATAGTTTTCATTAATGTTGTAGCAGCGTCCGTCATGTTTTTCCACATGGCAAAGACTCGTCATTTAGGCTCGAACGCTGATGAGAGAAAGAAGAAGCAGGGGGTTCTGGCTTTCTCGTTTCTTTCATTGTTGTTGTTTGCCTTGTTCGCATTCACGGGTGAGTATGGATCCCATGAGGCGTATCAGAGGGCGTTCATGTATGGTTTGGTGCACCTGGCTCTGCTCTCAGTCAACATTCTAGGGCTCAAGCCAAAAGTGTTGTTCATTTTTCTTGCGGCTCTGATTTTCCTTAACATACCTGCCCAATATGGGTCTGACAACTTCAGAGTCGCTACAGCTCAGCAA